>NZ_JBHYYB010000066.1:0-49327 GCF_042752535.1 Kitasatospora sp. NPDC059327
CAACGGCTCCAACGCGGGACCACGACGACGCACCGGCACATCCGGAGAACCACTCATGCACGATCTAACGACGGATCTCCGGCGCAGGACACTAGTGGATCGGGCGCGGGGAACTCGCTCTGCAGGCGGAGATTCCGTTGGTGGAAGTCCTCGAAGGGAGGTTTACGGGGCGACGACCGGGCCAAGGCCTCGGGGTAGTCTGCCGACACCGAGGCAAAGAACGAGCACAGAGCTGCCTGGTAGAGGTAAGGAAGGTTCGCAGCCGCATTCAGGTCTTCCTCGCGGCACGTGTACCTGACGCGTGCTGCCAGTTCGAAGCACAGCCGGTGATCGGGGCGGAGGTAGGCCAGCGCCTCGCTGTCCGGATCCGTCTCGACGGTCCACCGATAGTAGGGGACTTCCGCGAGGGCGTTGTTCAGCTCGTTGGAGTATGCCTCCGCCTCCGGCCCGTGCTTGGCGCCGTCAGGCCCCGCGTCGTGGGCCGCTAAGTGCAGGGTGGCAAGCCCGATAGCTCGTTCCTCCGGTGCTGCGATCGAGTGGATCAAGGAGAGCGAGAGTGGCCGATCGGTACCCGCCAACTGCTCAGCGAATCGGCGGACGGCAGTGGCCAGACTGCCATGGTGTCCGAGCTCCACCGCTCGGACGACATCTGCCGGGTCCCGGAAGAAGTGCCGGCGGACGCGGTCGGACCAGTCATTGTAGAGATTGTGCAGGCCCACTTCCCCGAACAGGTCGTCGTCCTGGTCGTGCCCGTCTGGTGTGTCGGAGGGCTCCGGAGACGAGCTGTAGAGGAACTCGAAGGGGCCGCCGCCGATCAACGGGGTGTGACGGGCCACCAGGAGTTCGTCGAGGATCGCTTCGGCCGCGGCAGTCTCTCCCCGGTTGAGGTGGATGTGAGCGAGAGCAGCGAGAACGGAGTTTCGGTCCTCACCGCTGATGTCGCGCATCGGGTTCGGCGTAGCGGCGTAGCGCGGCAGCCAGCTGGGCCTCCAGGTGGTGCGTTGGATCTCGCCGGCGATCTGCGCCGCTCGGCGGAGGTCGTGCCGGGCCATTCGCTGGACCACGTCCGCGAGCTCGTCGTCGCGGTCGCTGACGGCCATGGGATGGGTGTCCGGGTCGCTCACCGGCCCGGGTACGCCCGTCAGGATCTCCTCGAGTGCTGATGTCTCGTCGGAGGCGCTCGACCGGCCCACCGCTGACAGCGCGCTGAGCCGCGACCATGGGTCGCGGGATTTGGCGAGATACCGATCGACGAGCGTCTGCGCCCGTCCCGGCTCCGCCCAGTCGGTCCACAGCCGGGCAGCTTCCAGGAGCGCGCCGCTGCTGTAGCCGTTGATCTTGATGGTGTCCAGGGGGCCGATCAGGGCGCGGGCGGCGGCGGGGTCCAGCTGAGCCACCAGACGAGCTGCTTCCACCAGGCCCTCGGCGGCCTGTGGGTCCTCGCGAACCTCGTGTGCCTGCTCTCGGGTCCGGGCCAGTAGGTCTCGACCGACGGCCTCGTCGTAGCGCAACCATCGGGCGGCGAGGCTGGCGAACCCCTGCACGCGCGCGGTGGGCTCGCTGTCCTCGAGGATGGCCTCGGCGCGGCGCAGTAGGGCAGCGGCCTGTGCGGGGGCAGCGCGTCGGGCCAGATCGAAGAAGTCCTTCCATTGCGTGACCTGGATTTCCGCGATCAGTGCGGTGGCCCGGTCGGTGTCCGGCTCCGCAAGTGCGGCGGACCGGTAGAGAGCGTCGGGCGGAGTGGTTCGTGAAGTCCCGCCCAGTCGCTGTCCGTAGTGCCAGAGCCGTAATGCGCGGTCGAGGTCGTGCGGGGCGAGAAGCTCCGCGACGGTTTCCACCGCACTATCGACGTGGACGAGTGCTTCGCGGCCTCGGGGGATTGCCAGAGCGGATTCAACGAGCAGTTCGAGAAGGTCACGCGTCGACGGCCCCCCGTCGTCCGGGCCCGGGTAGCGGAGGATCTCACCCACCGCTGCGAACTGCTGTACCGAGGGTGCGATTGAGGCTGCCCGTTCGACCGCTTCCTTGCGCCGTCCGAGCCGGGCGAGTAAACCGAGGACCGGCGGCGGAAGCGCGGTGCTCGGCCGCGCGGCCTGATGGCGCACCACACCCAGGTACATGAGGGCAGGCAGGCCGACCGTCGGCGGAGCCTGGTGCGCGAAGCGGCGAGCCGTGCGGTCGACGAGATCGAGAAAGCGGCGCTCCGCGCCGAACTCGGTTCTGATCGCAATCAGCAGACCGGCGCAGGGCAGCTCGGCGGCGTCGGCCGACAGCTGTGTGCCGGACTCGAGGAGGTGATGCCCGAGGTGGGCCAGCCCGTATCGGTCCACGCGTGACCAGTCCACCTGTGGCCAGCTCGCGGCGGGACCCCGGTAGTGGCTCACGATCTGGTCGTGCCACTCCTCCGCGTCGACCCAGCAGTTTCTGTGGCGTGCGCGGGCCAGATCGCTTCTGAGGAACTCCCCGACCGAAGAGTGATACAGGGCGATGCGTCCGTCCCTGAGATCGAGCAGCCAGCGCAGACGAGCGATGACATTCTCAACATGTCGTCGTCGCGCGGGAACCCCGGACAGTTCGACGAGCTGGTCCTCGGTCAGCGGTTCCTGTGCGACGGTGAGTACACCGAGGACGGGTTGACCCACCGTCTCCCATGCATACACGGTCGAGCCGCGGCCGGTCGGTTCGGACAGCCTGACCACGCCGAGCGCCTCGATCTGCTGTCGAGCAGTCTCCACAAAAAGCCCGTAGATGCCGGCCAACTGCAGTGGTAGAGCGTCGAGATCGAGCAGCCGGTCAACCACAGGGCCGTCCGATTCGTCTATGGCATCGGTCAAGGCCCGTGCGTAGCATGCGAGGTAAAGGAGGTTACCGGAAGCCCGGGCGGCGACACGTCGCTGAAACTGGTCCGGCAGCAGTCCCTTCGTCTCTACGGTGGCGTTCACCTCGGCAGTGTCGAGCGCTTTCCGGGCAAGGGCCAGTAGGTCGTCCGAGATCTGCCGCATCCCGGGAGCCAGGTCGATCTCGGCCAACTGCTCGACGCGCGCGATCCGCAACAGGTCGAGACCAGAGAACGGTCTGGACGACACGACGACGCTGACATTCGGCGGCAGCACAGCGTTCGTTGCCAGCCAGTGAAGCAGACCGGTGCCGCCCTCATCTCCGGACTCCGCAGCTTCGTCCAACGCATCGAGAAGGATCACGATGCGAGCATCAGGATCCTGGGCCAGCAGAACTCTGGCAGGACCGACCAGTGCCAGCTGCGCCAGATTGTCCGGAGCGAGCAGCCGGGGTTCGAGATGGGCTGTGCCGATCTCTACGCCGAGAACCGAGCCGCCGAGCAAGTCGGCGGTCTGCTTCACTACGAGCGTGGCCGTCCGGTGAAACGGGGAGACGGTCAGATCCTCAATCCGAATCCCGGTCGCCCGGGCACCTGGCCTGACCTCTCCGAAGTGTTGCTCCACCACCACGGAAAGGCGTTCGATATCAAACAACTCTGGTCGACGGCGGGCAAGTTGATGTCCAATGGACAAGAGGAACGAGGAGATGTCTCCAGTTGCGCGGTCGTCGTTGTCGACCGCACCGACAAAGTAGCGCAGCCAATCGGGGTGGGAGTGGGCCAGGCTCGCCAACAACCCCGTCTTTCCCGCCCCCGGTTCACCGGTGACCAGTACCAGGCTGGTGGACTCCGCGGTGAGGGCCTGATCGACCGCTGTCGTCAGCCAATAGCGCTCCACGTGGTCCTCGCCGTTGTGGCGCTGGACCAACCCTTCGAACGACAAGCTCCCCATCGCGGGCAACGTCAGCCCCCGGTACCGAAATCGACGCCGAGCACCTGTCCGCCCTCGCCCACGGTGCCGGCCTTGAGTACCACCTTGAGGTCGACCTCTTTCGGGGCTCGACCCCGGACCCCGGCCACGTACCCGGCTACCTGCTCGACATCGAGCTGAACGTCGACGGTCTGGGCTGACTCCCTGCCCGGCGTGAGCGGTGTCCCGAGGACGACGCTCAGAATGCGTCGCAATGCCTCGGCGGTGTCGACAAGTTGCCGGTCTCCCGGGTCAGCGAGGAGCCGTGCGCCGGATCCGGCCCGATAGGGTTCAAGCTCGACCATCAGTGCATGGATGTCTCCCTCGAACCGCTCGCCCAGAGCGTGGTCGGGACTCGTCGACTCAGCAGCCGAGAGCGACAAGGGCGAGGAGGAGTTTCCCGAGCTCGCGCTTGCCCGAGCTTCGCGGCGCCTCCGGAGCACCTCCTCGGCCTGCCCATACAGGAACCGTATCCCCTCGGACAGCGCGGCCCCGCCCAAGCCTGCCAGAGTCAGCATGTCGGACAATCTGTCACCTCGCGCTCCAGGAACGACGGCCAGCCAAGAAGGCATCCTAGTCAGGGAGATGGGAGTACGAGGCGGATTCCATGTGTTGCTCGTGAGCACGACCCGATTCGTCGCGACGTCGCCGCGCCCTTGGCACCTTCGACTGCGGAACGGGTCGCGAGGCCCAGGTCCGTGGGGTGGTTCGCTGTGGGCAGCCGAGAGGTGGGCGCCTTGTGCTGGCCCGCGCGTGCGCCGGATGGGTTCCGGCCCTTGTCCAGGTCGGCCCTGAGTTCCGCAGCTGAAGGGTCGATCTAGTACGGCGACGGTGATTACCGTGGCGCAGCCCGAGTGGGAAGCGCGGTTCGAGTCAAAGCCGTACGGCTTTCGCCCGGCCGCAGTTGCCAGGACGCGATCGCGGCGATCTACTGGACGGCCAAGGGTAAGAGTGCCCTGCGTCGGTGGGCGCTGGACGCGGACCTGGTGGCGGCGTTCGACCGGATCGACCACACCCACCTTCTCACCCAGTTCGGCTCCCTCCCCGCCCGGGGAACGGTCGAGCGTTGGCTGAAGGCCGGCGTGGTCGAGGACGGCCGGCTCACCCCGACCGGGGAGGGAACTCCTCAAGGCGGCGTGATCAGCCCTGTCCTCTTGAACATCGCCCTGCACGAATGGAGACGGCCGCGGGAGTGCAGCACCGGCAGGCGGGCCGCCGCGCTGACGACACGATGCCGGGCTCCCCACTGCTGGTTCGATACGCCGACGATCTTGTCGCCCTGTGCCACTCGCGGGAATAGGCCGAACAGGTTAAGGAACGTCGCCCAGTGGCTGGCGCCCCGGGGTCTGGCTTTCAACGAGGACAAGACGAGTGTCGTCCACCTCGAACAGGGCTTTGACTTTCTCGGGTTCACCGTCCGCCGCTATCACGGCAAGCTGCTGATCAAACCCAGCCGCGAGGCCGTCAGACGGATCCGGGACAGGCTCGGCACCGAAGTGCCCGCCCTGAACGGGGCCAACGCGGCGGCGGTGCTGCACCGGCTCAACCCCATCATCCGGGGTTGGGCGGCCTACTGCCGCGACGTGGTTTCCAGCGAGGTCTTCGCCTCCCTGGACGACTACATGTGGAAGCTCGCCCGCAAGTGGGCCATCCGCGCCCACCCGAACAGGTCGAGGCACTGGGTCACCGCCCGCTACTTCGGCCGGTTCAAGCCAGTACCCGCCAGCCCCGCCGGTCTCGGCCGTCCGTGCCGGAGGAGACCGCGGCGGCTATGCCGGGGCGTCTCCGCCGGCGGGCGCCGACGGGGCTTCGGGGGCGGGCCGGTCGTCCTGGTGTTCGTGTCGTCCGCCGAGTCGTTCGCGGCGCCGGCGCTCGGCCCATCGGGGGTTGAGTGCGTGGAGGAGGGATTCCTGGTGGGCGAGTTCGCGCTCGGTCGGGCCGCCTCCGAGTGGGCGGTCGCGGGCCCGGGTGTAGGCGGTGTAGCTGGCGGCGTCCACGAAGATCCAGTAGAGGAACTCGTCGCAGTCGCGGGTCTCCCGTTCGGAGAGCAGTTCCCCGCGCTCGAAGTAGCCCTGGAACAGGGTGCCGTCGGGTCTCACCGACAAGCATCCGCTCGGGCCCTCCAGGTACGTGAAATTGGGGACACCGTAGGGAGGCACCTTGATGATCGCGCACAGCCGTTTGATCTCGGCTTCCAGGCAGGCCTGTATCCGGTCGCGCTTGTCCGTGCTCATGGTCGCGGCCTTCTGCTCGGGGATGTGGATCGCTGGTGATGGACAAGCGTGTCGCGATGCTCAGAATCCGCACTCGCCGGTCGTACTCGGCACCGTAGCTCGAACATCCAGTTATCGTCAATATGACGTTAACTGGGTTGGTTCGAGTACTCCGCCCGTCATGCCGTCACCCGTGGAAGGGCGTTCCCGCTACGCGGCTTCACGAAGACCCTGGCCGAGTAGTACCAGCGGCGCGGAATCGTCGAGGCGGTGCGCCGGTTCGAACGCGACGGCGCTGCGCGCGGGCCGGCGCGTCTGAACGCGCAGGAGTTCGACGTCGCCCGGCGCCGGCCGCCCGGCAACCTACCCCCAGGCCTTCGTTCACGCGATGCTGCTCGAATCCGCTGCCCGATTCGCGTCCGGCGCTGCGAGAGCCTGACACGATCGCCGTGGCGGTGCCGCGGACGAGTCCGTGTGCCGGGATCGCACCGGGCGCGCGGTGTCCGCCGGCAGGTTCGGACCGGGTACCCGAACGGTTCGCGGGTAGACGCCTCCCGGAACGTCCGATCGCACAGGCGGCAGGAGGACCTGATATGAACCTGGTCGAACGCCTGATCCGGGCCGTGGACCGCGTCCAGCAGCGCCGCACCGCCCTGGCCGTGGGCGTCGGCGTGGTCAAGAAGTACGGCGACGACCGCGGCGGGCTGCTGGCCGCACTGATCACCTACTACGGGTTCGTCTCACTCATCCCGTTGCTGCTGATCCTGTCCACCGTGCTCGGCTTCGTCCTGCACGGCCACCCCGGCGCGCAGCGGGCCGTGGTCGACTCCGCGCTCGCCGACTTCCCGATCATCGGGGACCAGCTGGGCCAGAACGTCCACACCGTCCAGGGCAGCGGCCTGGCCCTGGCCGTCGGCATCCTGGGGCTGCTGTACGGCGCGCTGGGGATCGCGCAGGTCCTGCAGCACAGCATGGCCGAGGTGTGGAACGTCCCCGGGATCAAGCGTCCCGGCTACTGGCCGCGCCTGGCCCGCAGCCTCGCGCTGTTCGCCGTCCTGGGGACCGGACTGATCGTGGCCACCGTCGCGGCCGGCCTGATCACGACCGCCCTGGCAGGCACGGGCGCCCGCATCGGCGCTCTGGTACTTTCCGCTCTCGTCAACACCGCCCTGAGCCTGGCGTGCTTCCGCATCCTCACTCCCAAAGAGATCGGCACGCGTGCCCTGCTGCCCGGCTGTGCGATCGCCGGACCGCTGTTCACACTCCTGCAGGCCTTCGGCGCGCTCCTGGTCACTCACCAGCTGCGCCACGCCACCCAGGTCTACGGGTTCTTCTCCACCGTGATCGGCCTGCTGTCCTGGCTGTATCTGGTGGCGCAGGTGACCGTCTACGCGGCGGAGACGAACGTGGTCCTCGCCCGACGACTGTGGCCGCGCGGCTTGATCCAGCCGCCGTTGACCGACAGTGACGAGGAGGTTCTGGAGTCTCTCATCCGCCAGGAGGAACGCCGTCCCGAGCAGCACATCGATGTTGCCTTCGACGACCCCCACAAGCCGGCAGACGAGGACGACGCCGACTCCTCGGACGACCGGTAGGCGGGTGTCCGCCGGTCGCTGCCGGATGGCCGGCGGACACCCGCCCTGTCCGGGACCGTGGGTCTGCCACCAGCGCTCCGGTACGCCGTCCGACGAGGTCACGGTGGCGGCGCGCCGGAGCGGGGGAGAGCCCGGAGCCGTTCGGTGGCCCGCGCTCGCTGTGGGGCGCGGGGTGGCGCGGGCCGTCCACACGGCGGTCCGGGAGGGCGCCGAACCGGACCGCGCGCGCCGGGTCCGGGGGCCAGGGCCTGAGCACGCGCGGCCGACGCTGGACTGCCGCCGGCGCTTCGTCCTGGCGGTGGATCAGCTGCACAGCGACGGAGGGGAAGGCGGAGGTAACGGTAGCGGTGGGCAGGTCGGTGCCGGGGGCACCGCCGGCGCAAGGGACGCGATGGCGGCGCCCGTCATGGCGATGTCGTCGCCCTGGGTGGACGCCGTCGGGTCGTCGGCGGCCCCGTTGTCGTGCCGCCGCCGTCGGTGTGCTGCTGTGGCGCGCGCTTCCTCCTGGACCTGCTCGCCGACATACGTGAAGCCCTCACCCCACCCCCCCCCGCGGCTGCCCGCTGCCCGCTGCCCGAGTGCTGAACGCCTCGGCGCCGTCCGCTGCGGTGTCGTAGCGGGCCGCGCACGCGGCAGTCCGGCCCGCGGGTCGACGGGGTGCCGCGGTCGGCTGGTCAAGGAACGGAGGGCGCGAAATGCGCGACGAGTTCGTCGGTGCCGCCGTCGGTCCTGCGGTACATCCAGGTGGTGCCGGCGGGCGCCCGGCCCAGCAGGTACTCCACGACCGGCTGGTGATGGGGCAGCCCGGTGGTCTCGGCCATCACCCGCAGGGCTTCGTCGATCGGGAAGAAGCGCGCCTCCAGGACGTCACCGGAGGGATCGTTCGACGCGGTGACCCCTCCCTCCCACGAGTCGTACTCAAGGGCGCACAGGATCGCCGACGGGTACGCGGGAGTGTCGTGGTGGACGAGGTCAGGCGCTCTTCGCGGCCGTGAAGCGGGCCGAGAGCCCTGCCGGTTGACGGTGTCCCGCGGGCGGGTGACGTGGTCGGGGCGGATGTTGCGGTACCGCGGGTGGTAGGCGTGCTCCCAGGTGTGGCCGGGGCCAGTGATCCCGGCCCTTGCGGAGGTTCTCCGGCCGGGACTCATCGGTCTCGAAGGTGATGGCCTCGTCCTACCGGCGCAGGTTGTCTTCTGCGCTGACGGCCATGGCGCGGAGGCGGCTGGTGGTCTTGTCGCGGCGTCCGAGAGCGTTCACGGCGATGGGAACGGACGGCTCAAGGTGTTCTTTGGTCCGACGGTCAGACGGCGCGCGGTCGAGGGGCATCAGGCTGCTCCGGCTCGATCTCCGCAACGACGAGTTGGATGGCGGCCAGTCGCCATGGCTCGACCGGACGCGAGCCCTGATCCGCGAGGACGAACTGCTCCCGGAGCGCCTCGGAGCACTCGATGCCGTCCACCTCCGCTGGGACCGTGCCGCACGCCCCCTGCGGCTTCCGTACCCGCTCCCACCTGCGAAGTGACGGCGTGTGACGCGGACACGTCCGTGTACTTCAGGGGTGTTTCGTTCTCGTGTCCACATGTCTGGACCACTGGTGTCACCTGTCGCTCGCACACAGACTTGGCCTCTGCACCACAGTGCAAGCACCCCCCTGGACCGAAAGAGCTCCACCCCCATGCTCAGATCCGCCAGACCCGGCGTTTCCCAGTCGCACCCGCCGTATCCCGTGGGGAGGTGGCGCCCGTGCTCCGGTACGTGACACGCAGGACGGCAGGCTGGTTCCTGGTGATCGCGGTGGCCACCAACGCCACGTACTTCCTCGCCAGTTCGTTCCTCGACCCGCGCTCGAACTTCAAGGAGCTGCGCCCGGTCCGCACCGACGAACAGATCTCCCGGGCCCTGGCCCCCTACAACCTCGACCCGCACGAGCCGCTGCTCCACCGCTGGTGGGACTGGCTGACCGGGGTGGTCCTGCGCTTCGACTGGGGCCGCTCCCCGGTCGGGGTGGAGGTCAACGGGGAGATCGGCTACCGCTCCCTCGTCAGCGCCCAGCTGGTGATCGGCGCGACGCTCCTGTCCGTCGTCGTCGGTGTCGCGCTCGCCGTCCACACCGCCTCGCGCCAGTACGGCTGGCGGGACCGGGCCGCCCAGGCCCTGTCCATGGCGCTGTTCAACGTGCCGGTGTCCATCGCCGCACTCGCCCTGGTCCTGCTGGCGATTCGGCTGAACGAACAGGCCGGCTGGCACTTCCTGTACGTCGCGGGCGAGAAGTCCCCGGACGTGGAGGGGTTCTGGGCGACGCTCGGCGACCGGCTGGCGCACCTGATCCTGCCGACGCTGACGCTCACCCTGACCGGGTACGTGGGCTACCACCTCACCCAGCGCTCCCTGCTGCTGGATGTGATCGGCTCCGACTTCGTGCGCACCGCCCGGGCCACCGGGCTCACCCGCGCCCAGGCGATCCGCCGGCACGCCCTGCGCACCGCCCTGATCCCCACCGCCCAGTCCGTGGCCTTCGGCATCCCGGCCGTCTTCACCGGTGCCGTCCTCACCGAGACCATCTTCGGCTGGAACGGCATGGGCCAGTACTTCATCCAGACCATCAACAAGAACGACGTGCACGGCACCGTGGCGACCGCCGCGTTCGCCGCCGCCCTGACCGCGATCGGCGCGATCCTCGCGGACATCACCACCGTTCTTCTCGACCCGAGAGTGCGGGTGAGCTGAGATGGGCACCCCCGTGAGTCCCGACACGACCCCCGACGGCGTCCTCGCCACCGCGCCCGACACGAACCCTGAGCGGCCGCCCACCGCGCCCGGGCCGGCCACCGAGGGGCCGGGCACCCGGCACGACGGGCGCTACCTCGGCCGGCGCCGCCTCTACCTGCGCCGCTTCCGGCGCAACCGGACCGCCGTCGCCGGCGTGGTGATCTTCCTGCTGCTCGTGCTGTTCAGCGCGTTCGGCCAACTGTTCACCCCGTACCACTTCTCGGACGCCGACTTCTCGGCCCTGACCCAGGCTCCCGGCACCGAGCACTGGTTCGGCACCAACCAGGGCGGCAACGACGTCTACGCCTCGGCCGTGCACGGTCTCCAGCGCTCGTTGGTGATCGCGGTGACGGTGTCCGTCCTGACCGTCGCCGTCTCCGCGGTCGTGGGCGCGGGCGCCGCCTACCTCGGGGGCCGGGTGGAGAAGGCCACCCTCGCCCTCATCCACTTCCTGCTGATCGTGCCCTCCTTCCTCATCCTCGCCCTGGTCTCGCACCGGCTGGCGGGCGACTGGCGGGTCCTGATCCTCGTCCTGACGGTGTTCGGCTGGATGTCCACCACCCGCGTGGTCTGGTCGGTGTCCACGTCCCTGCGCGAGCGGGACTACGTGCTCGCCGCGGAGTACATGGGCGTGCGCCCCCTGCGCATCGTCCTGCGCCACATCATCCCCAACCTGGGCTCCCTGCTCATCGTCAACCTCACCCTGGGGGTCGTCTCCACCGTCCTCAGCGAGACCGCCCTGTCCTTCCTCGGCTTCGGCGTCCAGACCCCGGACGTCTCCCTGGGCACGATGCTCGCCGACGGCGCGGGCACCATCACCAGCGCGCCCTGGCTCTTCGCCTTTCCCGCCGGGCTGACCGTGCTGCTCACCATCTCGATGACCTTCGTCGGCGACGGCCTGCGCGACGCCCTCGACCCCACGTCCACCACCGGCGCGGCAGGAGGCCGACGATGACCCTCGTACCCACCCGCCGTACCGGTACCGGACCCGGTACCGGACCCGAGGCCGGGCCCGCCCGGCCCGCACCCGTCCTGTCCGTACGCGACCTCCGCGTCTCCTTCCCCTCCGAGGCAGGACCGGTGGAGGCCGTGCGCGGTGTCGACTTCGACCTCCTGCCCGGGCGCACCCTGGGCATCGTCGGCGAGTCCGGCTCCGGCAAGTCCGCCACCGCCCTCGCCGTCATGGGACTGCTGCCGCCCGAAGCGCGGCTCGGCGGCCGGATCCTGCTGGGCGACCGCGACCTGGCCGCGATGGACGACACACAACTCTCCCGGGTCCGCGGCAAGGACATCGGCATGGTCTTCCAGGACCCGATGTCCGCGCTCACACCCATCTTCAGCGTCGGCCGGCTGCTCTCCCAGGCCCTGCGCGTGCACCGGGACCTGTCCAGGAAGGACGCCTGGGAGCAGGCGGTGGAACTGCTCGACCTGGTCGGCATCCCCGACCCGCGCGAACGCGCCAAGGCGTTCCCGCACGAGTTCTCCGGCGGCATGCGCCAACGCGTCGTCATCGCCCTGGCCATCGCCAACAAGCCCTCGGTCCTCGTCGCCGACGAGCCCACCACCGCGCTCGACGTCACCGTCCAGGCCCAGATCCTCGACGTGCTGCGCCTGGCCCAGCGCGAGACCGGCGCCGGTCTCGTCCTCATCACCCATGACCTGGGCGTGGTGGCCGGCTACGCCGACGACGTCGCCGTCATGTACGCCGGACGGATCGTCGAGCACACGGGCGTCGACGAACTCTTCGAGCGTCCCACCATGCCCTACACCGCCCGGCTGCTGGCCGGCGTGCCCACCGTGGACAGCGGCGTCGAACGACCCCTGATCCCGATCGGCGGCGAGCCGCCCTCCCTGGTCGGCCTGCCCGACGGCTGCGCCTTCGCACCGCGCTGCGCGCTGGCCCGGGACGTCTGCCGGACCACCGAGCCGGACCTGACCGCACCCGCCGGGCGGCCCGGCCGCGTCGCCTGCCACCGCGCGCAGGAGATCGCCGACGGCAGCCTGGACCCGGCCGGGCACGCCGTCGGCGCGGTGCCGGCCCGCGCCGCGGAGCGGACCGTCGGCGACGTGGTCCTGCGCGTCGAGGACCTGGTCAAGACGTTCCCCGTCACCAAGGGCACCCTCCTCAAGCGCCGGGTGGGCACCCTGCACGCGGTCAACCGCGTCGGCTTCGAGCTGCGCGAGGGCGAAACCCTCGGCCTGGTGGGGGAGTCCGGCAGCGGCAAGACCACCACGCTGCGCGAGGTCCTGCGCCTGCGCGTCCCCGAGGGCGGCCGGATCGAGGTGGCGGGCACCGACGTCGCGACGCTGCGCTCGGCGGCCCAGGTGCGGGAGCTGCGGCGCGAGATCCAGATCGTCCTCCAGGATCCGACGGACGCCCTGGACCCCCGACTGACCGTCTTCGACCTGCTGGCCGAACCGCTCCAGGCGGCCGGCGCGGACCGGTCGGCCGTCCGGTCCCGGGTCCCGGAGCTCCTGGACCTGGTGGGGCTGGACCGGGCCGTGGGCGACCGCTTCCCCGCCGCGCTGTCCGGCGGCCAGCGCCAGCGGGTCGGCATCGCCCGCGCCCTGGCGCGCGAGCCGAAGCTGCTGGTCCTGGACGAGCCGCTGTCCGCCCTGGACGTCTCCGTGCAGGCCGAGATCGTCAACCTGCTCGTCCGGCTGCAGCGGGAACTCGGCCTGGCCTACCTCGTGGTGGCGCACGACCTGGCCGTGGTGCGGTACTTCTCCGACCGGATCGCGGTGATGTACCTCGGACACATCGTCGAGTCCGGCGCCACCGAGGAGATCTTCGCCCGGCCGCGGCACCCGTACACGAAGGCCCTGTTGTCGGCGATCCCGCTGCCCGACCCGGAGCGCGAGCGCCGCCGCGAGCGCGTCGTCCTGGAGGGCGAGCAGCCCAGCGCCGCCCGGCTGCCGGCGGGCTGCGTGTTCGTCGACCGCTGCCCGCTCCACCGGGAGGCCGACGAGAGCGTGCGGACGCGCTGCCGCACCGAACGGCCTTCGACGGTCGGCGCGTCGGACGCCTCCGACCACCAGTACGCCTGCCACGCGGTCTGACACACCCGCTCCCGCGTTCTCACCCGCTCCCTCCCTTTCACCCGCTCGCGCCTTCTCACCCGAGCCCTCTTCTCCATCAAGGACATCCCGTGCGCCGTAAGCTCGCTCTGCCCCTCGCGCTGGTCGCGGCCGTCTCGGTCGCCGCCACCGCCTGCTCCTCCTCGTCCTCCTCGGGTGACTCCTCGGGGAAGGAGACCCAGAACGCCGCCAAGGTCGCGTCCTCGGTCACCGACTACAACCCCCAGCCGTACGAGAACCTCAAGGACGGCGGCACCTACACCACCGCGGGCACCTTCGACGAGCAGGGCAACCCCTTCAACGTCAACGGCACCCTCAACGCGCTGCGGATCTGGTCCTGGTACAACGCCGACGCCATCACCTACTCGCCCACCGGTGAGGTCCAGTACAACCTGGACTACTACAGCGACGTGAAGGTCTCCGTCGAGGGCGGCGACCAGAAGGTCGTCATCACCCTCAACCCCAAGGCCGTGTTCAACGACGGCACCCCGATCGACTGGCGTGCCATCGAGGCCACCTGGAAGGCCAACAACGGCTCGGACAAGGAGTACGCGGCCTCCTCCACCGACGGCTACGACCGCATCACGTCCGTCACCCGGGGGGCGGACGACAAGCAGGCGGTCATCGCCTTCAAGGGTGTCAACGCCTCCTGGTCCGCGCTGTTCACCACCTTCCTGCACCCCCAGGCCGCCACCGTCGAGAACTTCAACAAGGCGTACGTCAAGACGGCGCACCCCGAATGGGGCGCCGGACCGTACACCGTGGGCACCTGGGACGCCCAGTCCGGCAACATCACCTTCGTCCGCAACCCCACCTGGTGGGGCCGCAAGGGCAAGCTCGACAAGCGCGTCTACGTCAACCTCGAACGCGCCGCCTCGATCAACGCCTTCAAGAACGGCGAGATCGACTACGCCCCGGTCGGGGACGCGGAGAACCTGAAGCAGGTGAAGGCCGTCAAGGACGCCGAGGTGCGCAGCGGCGGCAGCCCCTTCGAGTACGCGCTGTACCTCAACACCAAGTCCCCGTTCCTCGGTGACGTCCAGGTCCGCAAGGCGGTGCAGGAGAGCATCGACCGCTCGCAGATCACGAAGATCCGGTTCCAGGGCCTCAACTACAGCGAGCCGCTGCCGGGCTCGGCGGTCCTCTACAGCTTCCAGCAGGGCTACCAGGACAACGTCTCCGCCGTGCTGAAGTACGACCCGCAGGAGGCGCGCAAGACCCTGGACGCGGCCGGCTGGAAGCCCGGGTCCGACGGCATCCGCGCCAAGGACGGCAAGGAACTCGAACTCGGCTACACCCTGCTCGGCGACGACCCCGTCGAGAAGGCCGTCTCCGGGGCGTTCACCGCGATGCTCAAGGCCGTCGGCGTGCGGCTGACCGTCAACAAGGTCTCCTCGAACGACTTCTCCAAGGTGCTCAGCGAGCGCCGCTTCGACCTGTTCATCTCCGGCAACCGCTCGACGGACCCCTTCGGCGCGCGGTCCCTGTGCGACTTCTACTGCTCGGACCGCGAGTCCAACATCACCGGAGCCGGCACCCCCGAACTGGACCAGGAGATCCGCGCCACCGGGGACATCGCCGACCTCGGCCAGCAGATCGAGGCCGTGAACAAGCTGGAGCAGAAGGCCCTCCAGCAGTACTCCCTGCTGCCGCTCTACAGCGGACCCTCCACCTACGGCCTGCGGAAGGGACTCGCCAACGTCGGTGCCGCCATCTTCCTCAGCCCGCTGCCCGAGACCGTCGGCTGGCAGAAGTAGCGCCGTCGGCGCCCAGGCGCGGCCGGCCCGTCCCCGGGGGTGAGGACAGGCCGGCCCGTCCCCGGGGGTGAGGACAGGCCGGCCCGTCGCGCCGATCCGTCGTTGACCGTACAGACCCGGATGTCGCGGTCTCTAATAGGGAGGAGGTTTCAGTCGATTCGGCGAAGGCGCGTTGGACATGGGCGACAGGGCAGTCGAGGAGGTTCTCGACGATCGCTACGAGGTCAAGGAGGTCGCGGGGGAGGGCGGGATGGGGCGGGTGCTGCGGGTCCTGCACCGGCAGTGGGGAATCGACCTGGCGGTCAAGACACCGAAGCCGGAGGTGTTCGCGACCGATGAGCAGCGCGAACGGTTCGTCACCGAGGCCGAGGCGTGGGTCGCGCTCGGGCTGCACCCGAACATCTGCGGGTGCCACTACGTGCGCGTGGTCGACGGCGTCCCCTACGTCTTCTCCGAGTACGTTGGCGACGGCAGCCTGCACGACTGGATCGCCGACCGCCGCCTGTACGGGGGCGGCCCGGACGCGGCCGTGGCGCGCATCGTGGACCTGGCGGTCCAGATGGCCTGGGGCGTGGGCCATGCGCACGCCGCGGGCTTGGTGCACCGGGACGTCAAGCCCGCCAACGTGCTGCTCGACGTCCAGGGCGGCGACATCGTCGCCAAGGTCACCGACTTCGGCCTGGCTCGCATCCGGCCGATCGTCGCCGAGGACGACGGGGGTCTTGCGCACGGCGTCAGCGCGCCGGTCTCGGCGGGCGGGCGGACACCGGCGTACGCCTCGCCGGAGCAGCTTTCGAACCGGCCGGTCGGGAGGCGGACGGACACCTTCAGTCTCGGTGTCACGGTTCTCGAAATGTTCACCGGCGGGCCGCGCTGGGGCCGGGGACCGTTCGCGAACGACACGATCAGAGAGCGGCACGGGATCGAGTCGTACGGGCCGGGCCTGCCGCCGCTGCCGCCGGATCTGGCCGATCTGCTGGAGCGTTGCCTTGCCCCGGACCCCGAGAAGCGGCCGGGGTCGATGGCCGCCGTCGCCGAGGAACTGGCGGCGATCCATCTGCGGGTCACCGGGGAGCGGTACCGGCGCCTGGAGCCGAAGGCCGCCGACCTGCGCGCCGACGAGCTCAACAACCGGGCGCTGTCACTGCTCGACCTCGATCGCGACGAGGAGGCCGCCGCCGCGTTCACCGCGGCGCTCACGGCCGACCCGCAGCACACCGAGGCGACCCTGAACTCGGGGCTGTGGCGTTGGCGTGGCGGCGAGATCACCGACGAAGAGCTGGTCGCGGATCTCGACGCCGTCCGCACCGACACCGACGACTCCTGGCCGGCACGGCACGCGCTCGGCCTCGTCCACCTCGAACGGGGCGACCTCGCCGAGGCCCGGCCGCTCCTCGACCGCGTCGACCGCGAGCGGCCCGGGCTGCGGGACGTGGGCGAGGCGCTGCAGACGCTCGGCGCCGGGACCGTGCCGGACGCGGACTGCGTCGGGATCAACGAGATCCGCTGGAGCCCGACCGCCGCCGGAGAACCCGACCCGATGCTCCACATCGACGTGTCCGCGGACGGGAGGACCGCCGTGACCGGTGGGGACGACGAACACGTCCGCGTGTGGGACGTGCGCACGGGCCGGTGCCTGCGCACGCTTCGCGGCCACAGGGCCAAGCTCCGGTCGGTCCGGATCACTCCCGACGGCAGGTACTGCGCCTCGGTCGAGTACGACTCGGTCATGCGTATCTGGGACCTTTCCGACGGTAGGTGCCTGCGGACCATCAGGGCGGCGAACTCCCTCGACTGGGCGGCGGTCAGTTCGCGGGAGGGCATCGCCGTCGCCACGGAACGGGTCAGGAAGGACGGTGTGCACGGCGTCGACGTCGTCGTGTGGGATCTGCGCCAGCGCCAGGTCCGCCGCCGGCTGCACGGTCCGCTGGCGCAGTTCCCGGAAGCCGAGCTCAGCCCTGACGGCCGCTGGGTCCTCGTCGCCGGGTACGAGGACTGCATCGCCCGCCTCTGGGACCTGCGCACCGGGGAGTGCGCTCAGGTGCTGGACGGGAAAGGTGTGAACCAGCCCGTTCTCTGCTTCGACATGGGCCACGGTCGCGCGGCGATCGCCGACAGCCACGATGCCATCGGGATCTGGGATCTGCGGACAGCGCGGCGGGTTCGGACCCTGAGGTGCTCCGTCAAGTCGCTCGCGCTCAGCGCCGACGCCGCGAAACTCCTGGTCGGCGCCCGCGACGGCGCGGTCCGTCTGTGGGACTTGGAGACCGGCAAGTGCGTTCGGACGTTCCGGGGCCACCAGGGCGCGGCGGGGCACGTCCGCTGGGGAAGGGGCGACCGGTTCGCGTTGTCCGCGTCGCTGGACAACACCCTACGGCTGTGGCGGATGCCCGACTCTCCCGCCGTTCCCTTCCAGGTGAGCCTGCCCCGCAGGCACGGCGTGCTGAACCTGTTGGAGGAGAAGGTGAGGGAGCTGCTGGAGACCGCGGCGGCCCGGGAGGCGGCAGGCGACCGTGCCGCCGCGCTCCACGCACTCCGGGACGCCCGCGCCGTCCCCGGCCATGAGCGTGCTCCCGGCGTGATGGCCGCCTGGCACGTCCTCAGCCGGTCACTGGTCCACACCGGCATTCGCGCGATCTGGCCGGCCCGCGGTTTCGCGGCGCACCGCTCGGCCGTGGGTTCGCTCGACATCAGTGCGAGCGGGGACGTCATGGCCACCAGTGACGGCGGTGAGATCCGGCTGTGGGACCCGGGCACCGGCGCGCTCCTGCGGACCATCACCGCCCACGGGGGCAGCGGCCCCCTCGCCGGCATCGACAAGGTGCAACTCAGCGCCGACGGCGGCACCGTCATGGCCTGGAGCCGCAGTGGATCGGCCAGGGCGTGGTCGACCGGCAGCGGCGCGCAACGGTACTCGGTGTCCGACGACCGGCTCATCGGCACCGACGTCATTCCCGAGTCGCTCAGGTGGATCCTCCCCATGGCCATGAGTCCCGACGCGGCCCGCTTCACCGCCGACGGGCGCCGCGCGCTCATCGGCGGTGACGGCAGCGACCAGCGTTTCCGGCTCTGGGACCTGGAGACCTGCACCCTCCTGCGAAGGCTTGAGGGCCACACGGGAATGCCGCGGGCGGTGTGGATCGGCCCGGGCGACCGAATCGCCGCCACGGGCGCGAGCGACGGGACGGTCCGCCTCTGGGACCTCGGGACCGGCCGCTGCGATGCCGTGCTGCGCGGTCACACCCATGGGGTCATGGCCGTGACGATGAGCGCCGACGGGAGCCTGGCGGCCTCCGCGGGCGGCTACGACGATCGGTCGATCCGCGTGTGGGACACCGGCACCGGCGCCTGCGCCGCCGTGCTCGAAGGACAGCGCGGTAACACGCGGAGGATGCGTTTCACCCCGGACGGCCGCTTCCTGCTCTCCAGCCACGACGGCGAGGAGCTGCGCCTCTGGGACCTGGCGACCGGCACCTGCTTGCGGACGGTGGAGGCCCAGCCCGGGCAGCTGGGCCAGCTCGCTCTGACGGCCGACGGCGAATACGCGGTCTCGGGAGGAAGCGACGGGCACGTACGCCTGTGGACGCTCGACTGGGAGCTGGCGGGACCGCGGCCCTGACCTGCTCACAGCCCTCGGCGCTCACAGTCCCCGGCGTTCACAGCTCCCGGCGCTCACAGTCCCCGGCGTTCACAGCTCCCGGCGCTCACAGCCCCCAGCGCTCACGGTACCGGCGCGCTACCTCCTCCGCGTATCGGCCCGGGTAGGAACTCTGGGTGTCCGTGATCTCCAGGACCTCGTCGTCGGCGACGAAGAAGAGCCCGCGGCCGATCCTCATCTCGCCGGCGGGGACCGGCGCGTAGACCATCCATCCGCAGTCCACCCGGTCGGCCACGAGGTCCGCGACCCGGTAGTCGGGAGTGTCCAGGTCGTGGGCGAGCATGTAGCGGCGAACGATCGCGATCGCCTGGTGACGGGGAAGCTGCGGCAGCTCGGTGCGGTTCGTGACGCCCGCCATCACCAGCTGGTGGTAGGCGCCGTCGAGGTCGGCGTCCTCGACGTTCCCGAAGACCTCGGCCAGCGCGGTGCGCTCGGCGACCCCCTCTTCGGCGGCTGTGACCAGGCGCAATGCGGCCGTCTCGGTGGATCGCGTGACGCGCCGGGCCAGCTTCGCCACGATGCCGGCGACCGTTCCGCGAGTCCAGACCCCGGGAATCGCCGTCGCGAGCTCCTCCGCCTTCGGTGATTCGCCCCGCAGCCAGCGCCCGCTCTCCCACCAGTAACAGAAGGACATCAGACCGACCTTGCCCCGTTCGTCGAGCAACGGATCGGCGACCCATGCCGGCGCCCCCGCGAACAGTTCGGGGTGCGGAGCGTCGCCGCGATAGGCATCGACCAGGCCGGGCGCGTTCCAGACGCCGCCGGAGAGGACGGCGCGGCCGTCCGCGAGCAGCCACAGGGTCGAGCCACTGCGTGTCGAGGCCTCGAACCGCGCGTGGGAAGGCCGCATCCGCGGCCCCCGTTCGGAACCGGCCGCGACGAACGCCGCCGACACGACGGCCCAGCGGGCCCAGGTCTCGGTGAGGCCGGGCATGTCGTTCGGCGAGACGCCTTTCGCGGATCGCGGCCCGCGCGTGTCGGCCGGCACGGCGGCCTTCCGCGGGCTGCGCTCCTGTCTGCCGCCGTGGCTGACGAAGGCGGACAACCAGGTCGGGAGCCTCTCCGCCGACCAGTCGAAGGCTTCGAGGTCGGCCCGGTAGTCCTCGGGGGCGAACAGGTGCTCGTCGGGGAACGGCTCGTCACCGTAGTCGAAGTCCACGTCGACGCCGCCGTCCACGCGCAGGTCGAGCATCAGACGCCACCAGGGCCCGCGCGGCAGCCGGGCGGTGGTCCGGCGCAGCTCGCGGGCCAGTCGGAGCGCACCGGGTCCCGGCGCGGCGTCGGTGGAGGCGCGGCCGTTCCAGCGGAGGACGCGTGAGGCCTCGGACCGGAGCGTCAGGGCGAACACCGCGGTGATCCGCCGGCAGTCGGACGGAGCTTCGGCGATGAGACACTCGGCGAGGTGCCGGGTCTGCCGGTCGGCAAGGGCGAGGACCACCGGATCAGCGGCGGGCTCGGGGATGAGCACGTGGCTGGAGTCGGCGTCGAGTCCGTGGAACGCTTCGTGGAAGGCCTCCGAGAAAGAGGCGCCGTCGCCCGTCACAGCGGCCATGCCCTTCGCAACTTGTCGATCAGCGTGTCCGGGCCGAGGGCCCGCTTGAGCTGGAACAGGTAGCCGACGGGCGACTCCTGCGCGATCTCGCGGCGCTTGCGCCGCCACTGGAGGGGCGCGCCCACGATGCAGCCGGCGACCACGGCGGGGACGGTCAGCGCCGGGGTGACGCCGACCGCGTTCGCCGCGAGCGCGGCCAGCGGCGGGAGGGCCACGGACCTGACATTGGCCAAGGCCCGAGCGGTTTCGAGGCCGGCGCCGCGCAAGCGGTCGTCCAGGTCGTCGAGCCGCGTGCGGACCTCGCGGTCGACTTGGGTGTGCAGGTACTCCAGGTAGAGTCCCGCGTCCCGGACATCCTCGATGGCGCCGAGCTGCCGGACCTGGTCGGCCGTGAACTCCCGGAACCCGTCCAGTTCAGCCCCGAATTCGGCGCGGACATCGAGGATCTTCTCCATCGGGACGTTCCGCAGATCCGCGGGGATCACCGTCGCGAACGCCATGAACGCGAACGCCTCCTCGGGCGCCGGCCGCACCGCGCAATCCGTTGCCGGGAGGCCGTCGAGGAGCGTCGCCGCGAGCCGCTCGAAGGTCCAGCCGGACATGGCGGCGTGCGGCAGCGTCTGGTCGGTGATCGGGTGCAGGCGGTTCGCGACGGCTATCTGCTCGGCCAGCGCGAGCATGTAGACGGTGGCCAGCCGGGGGTGCATCGCCACCCAGGTCCCGCCGCGGCCCGGTCCGACGAGCGCGAGCCCCTGGTCGACGGCCGAGTCGAGCAGGGGCCCGCTGATACGGCCGGCGTGGACGTACCCGAAGCGCGGGTTGAGCCAGGTCGGGTCGCCCTCGTCGGGCTCCTCCCGGCCCGCCGAGAAGCCGCCCGTGTTGCCGAATCCGGCCTCGGCGACCGGGAGGCCCCAGGTCTCGATCCGGTCGAGGCCGAAGCGGTCCCGGAGGGCGGCGCCGTGTTCGTGGAGCAGTTCCAGGAACGGTTCGGCGGCCTCGGCGGCGGCCCACGCCGGCGGTTCGAGGTCGAGCAGCCAGCGCGCGGCGTGGAGTTCCCGCGCGGCGGGCGAGTCCTGGAGCGGGTAGCCGGGCGGCCGGATCCGGGCCATCCTGGGCCAGTACAGGGCGGCGTATTTGAGCCAGTCGTCGTCGCGCACGTGGATGTACGGGTAGTAGAGGGCGAACCGGTCCATCAGGTATTCCCTTCGTGCCGCGCCTCGTCGAGGTGCCGGAGAGCGTGGGCCGCCTGCTCGTGGTCGCCCGTCGATCGGAAGAGCCTCGCGGCTTCGGTCGCGTACGGGACCGCCCGCCGGTACTGGCGCAGATGGTCGATCAGGATGCAGGAGATGCTCAGCAGCGCCAGGGCCCGGAACGCGGTCCTGTCCGCGCTGAGCGCCTTCGCCGCGGTGGATTCGAAGATCTGGATCGCGCTCTCGTACGCCTTGAGCTGCCATTCGCAGACGCCCGTGAGGATGCGGCACCGCAGTTCCTGTTCGACATCGCCGAGTTGGCCGAAGATCGCCGCCGCCCGGACGTGGACTCGCAGCGCGTCGGCGAAGTCCTGCCGTTCGCCGAGTCCGAATCCGAGTCGGAGCAGGGCCGTCGCCGTCGCCCGGCGCCGAGCCGCCGGACCGCTGATCGCGGCGGCCCGCAGCAGCGGTGCGATCGCGTCGTGGAAGCGGCCCTTGTCGATCAGTGAGGTTCCCAGGTCGAGTGATGCTTCGCCCTCGGATCGGTTCTGCGGTCCCACGGTTCTCCACGGTGATCGGAATCCGTCTCATGACCCTGCCACATCTCGCAAGCACATGGGGTTGTTCACGGCTTCCTCCGGAGAGAACTCTGCCGGGAGCCGCGGTCGCTGACACCGAGTCCGGAGTGTTCACGCCTGCGCGCCGAGGAGCTCGGAGAGCTTCCCCCTCCAGGGTCCGGATCCTTGCGGTGAGCCCGCGGAGGTCGAGGAGTTCGTCGCGACACTGGACGTGATCCGGCGGGAGCCGGGGGTGCCTCGCACTCCGGGCCCGCGGGGGGCCGCCGGAACGGACGGCTGACTTGCCCGACGACCGCGGCTGGGACGTCGCGGTGCTGGGGACGCCGCGGTGCTGGGGACGTCGCGCCGCGGGGAGGGTGGCCCGGCGCAGGTGTTGCGTGCGGTGAGTCGTGCGTGGGAGCGCGGGCTGGGGGTGGACCGGTCGGGTGCGTTCCCGGGGGCGCGGCGGGCCGAGCCGCCGACGTACGCCTTTCCAGCGCACCCGCCACTGGCCCGAGCCGGCGCCCACCACGGCGGCCGATGTGGGCTCGGCCGGGTTCGACCCGGCCGACCGCACCGACACGGACGCTGCTCACACCGCGCTCAACGAGCGGAACCGCCGGCCGCCACTGCCTCGCCGGCGGTCCAGCGCGGGCCGTTCACCGGATCGCGCAGCCACACGAACTGGCCGTCCGGACGCACCGTCATGCCGTACTCGCACGGCTCCGGCCGGCCCAGGCCCTCCCACATCGCCCAAGCGATCATCAGCTCGTCACCGATGCGCCGCTCACCGCCCTGGTGCAGCACCGTCGTCCCGTCGCCCACCGCGGAGAACGCCGCCCACGAGGCGACGCCGTCGTGGACCCAGGCGTTCACCCCGTCCTCGTCCCGCCCGGTGGTGATCACCGCGTCCGGCACCGCCACCCGCAGCGCGAACAGGAGGTCCCAGTTCCCTTCCAGAGCGTCCAAGTCCCGCTCCACCACCCGCTCGGTCGCGGCCGGGCCGTCGCCGCGTACCGCCGCGTACCCGGTGTGCCCCGCCACCGGCGGCGCGGCGCCGGCCCGGTCCGCCATGAACTGCCCCAGACCCTGCACCCAACCCGTCGCACTGCGTCCGTCGTCGGCGACCGTGAGGGCGACGTGGCCCAGCCGCCCCCACGGGTAGACGATCCGCCCGCCCGGGCGGGTCGCCGCCACCCACGTCCGGGGCACCCGTTCAACGGCGTAGGTGGCGATCACCCGGTCGAACCGTCCACTACCCGGCGACGTACCAGTGGCGTCGGCGACCAGCACCTCGACGTCCAGACCGGCGGCCGCCAGCCGGGCCCGCGCGAACTCGGCCAGCCCCGGGTCGATCTCGGTGGACACCACCCGGCCCGGGCCGGCCCGCCGCGCGGCGAGCGCGGCGTTCCACCCCTGCCCACCGCCGATGTCCCACACTCGGTGCCCGGGCTCCAACAGCAACGAGTCCAGCATGTCCACCACCACGCCCTGTGCGGACAGGCTGGACGACGGCAGCCCGCCGCTCACCTGGGTGATCGCGGCCGCAGACTGGTGCCCGTACAGCTCGCCGGCCCAACCGTCAGGGTCGACCGACCGCTCCACCGCCACGTACGCGTGCCCGTCCCACCGCCACAGCCGCTCCGGCGCGAACCGGTCCCGGGGCAACGCGGCCACGGCCTCGCGCAGCCACGGAGCCCGCTCGGGCCAGGCCCCACGCGCCTCCATCGCCTCGTCAAGGACCGCCCGCCACTTCACGAGGTCCACGCTCAGTCCTTCTTCGGCGCCCGGTGCTTCCCCTCACTACCCGGATCCGGCTTGTCGACCTTCCCGTCCGCGTTCCCGGGCGGTGCCTTGCCCTTGTCCAACGGCTGGTCCTTCTCCCGCTTACCCACCAGGGCTCCCCCTTCGCACGCGGAACAACAACCCGGCCATCCTGACCGCTGCACCACGCGGACGGTAGGGGGCGCAGCAGCGCACAAGGGGCGCCGGACGCCGTACGCGCGCCCCGGGAACGCAGCGGCCCCGACAGTGCACCGCCGGGACCGCTCAGATCCTCTCGGGACCACTGACACGTCGGCACGTGGAGGCAGGGCGCAACGGTTTTGGGCACCCCGCCGTACACCGGACAGCGGATCCAGGACAGGACTCCCCGATACGGTGCCGCTCCTGCGGTGTGCCTCTGGCGGCCCAGTGGTGGACGCCGTCGGCGTGGGGAACTCCTCGCCCGCACGGTGCTGCTCGGAGAACCCGTAGGGACAGAAGAGCTCACTGGGGAACACCGTGATCGCGGGCCCGCCGGTCTGTGCCGACATCCGTCGGTAGACCGTGGTGGCCAGCCCCGGACCGGTCTTCACCGCGGTGCTCGCCTCGGGGAGCGCTTCGACCCTGCCCGGCAGCTCCCGTACGCAGGCGGCGAGGAACGGATGCTCTGGGACGGCACCGATGATGCCGGTGGAGACATGGGTGCCCAGGACGAGGTTCTGACGGTCGGTCGACTGCTGGTCGGTCGAGACCCACTTGTAGACCAGGTTCGCCCCCCGGGGGCCTTCCGGACGGAGAGATCGGACCCTCTCTGTCGTCAAACCCTGTCAGCAATCACCATCGGATCTGATTGGATTCGGGCCGCCGTGAACCCCCTGACCGCACGGGTTCATCGGGCGTGTCGGCCGCCCGTCGTCATTCGATCGTTTGACGACAGGGTTGGAAGCTGTGGGCGGAGTGTCGAAGGATGCTGACCGCCGGGTATGAGGGTGGCCGTCGTGCTTCAAGGCGCGCCACCGGTCCGGGCGGGGTTCTCGCGGCCGTCCTCGGATCAGTCCGTTCGCCCCCGCAGGGAGAGCACGGCGCGGAGTGCCGAGGCGCTGTCGAGGAGGGCTGCGGATCGCGTGGTGATGCCGGCGTCCCTGGCGGCCAGCACCGAATCGACGTCCCGCGATCGGCGGGCGTTCCGGAGCGGCGGCAGGAGGGCCCGGAGTGGCGTGATGCGGTATCCGGCCTTGCGCAACTGGTGCACGATCCGTGCGTCGCGCACTTGGGCCGGTGTGTAGCGTCGGGTTCCGCGCACGGGGTCGCGGTCGGGGACGACGAGGCCCTCCGCATGCCAGTGCCGCAACGTCGAGGGGCGTACATCGAGGGCGGCGGCGAGTTCGGAGATGCTCATCGCGTCCGAGGCGCGTACGTCGTCGATCGGCTCGCGGGAGATCGCGCGGGCGGCGTCCTTGGCCTGTCCCAGCTCGGCGCGCTCCCGGTCGAGTCGGGCGTGCGCCGCGTCGAACAGGGCCAGGGCCTGCGAGGCGGGGCAACGGTGGAAGGCCCGGACGATCTTCTTGGCCTCGATCGGCCCCGCCGCCGCGGCGAGGGCCCGGTAGGCCAGGGCGGACTGCAGATGCACCTCGCCGTAGGTCCGGTATCCCGTGGCCGTGCGAGCCGCGGGTGGGAGCACCCCGTCGCGTTCGAGGTTGCGGATCTGCTGGACGGAGTATCCGACGCCGCGTGCGACATCAGCAGTGCGCATACCCGCTGATTTGAGGCTTGTCATGCAGAGAACCCTATGCCAGAGGCGGTCCGGGGCCAGAAGTCTCCACAAGCACTTCAATGGAACGCTGGAGAACATGACGAGTGAAGAGATCATCGGCTTCGTAGAGGCCCTCGACGGCGTCCTGACCCTCAAGCCCGCATCCGGGGACGGCACGCCGGAGATCAGTTGGGGCGACACGTTCTTCTACTACGCCCCCGACGGCGTCACGCCGACGGCGTCCCAGCCCTTCGCGACCGTCGTGACCAAGGACTACCCCGGTGACGAGTCGTCCCGCCTGGACCGGCCGGACACCTTCCGTGTGAACATCGCCGCCGGCAAGGACGCCTTCATCCGGTGGACCGGGCACGCGCCGCGCGAACCGGCCTCCGCCGAGGTGGACCCCAGCGCCGCCGACACCGTGATCGCGCACCCCGTGTACGGCAGCCTGGGCTGGCTGGCCGTGGTGAACCCGGGCGAGCGCACGCAGGCCGCAACACGTGAGCTGCTGCGAGCCGCCCACCAGCTTGCACGCTCACGCCACGAGCGACGCACTGAACCGACAGCATGATGACGGAGCTACGGTCTGCGGCGGGGGCGGACCGAGAGCCCCTGGTATTCACTCCTGTCCGTCGTCGTCCTCGTCGAGCGCGGACGCATCGGGGTCGCGCAGCGGCCGCAGGGCGCCGGCTGTCGGGGTGGAGGCGGTGAAGCTGTAGCGGCCGAGCAGGTTCGGGTTGCGGTCCTTGAGCGGGGAGAGCCGGGCGATGTTGTCCTCGTCCCGGATTTCATGGCCCGCGGCGCGGAGCCGGGCGACGGCGGCGTCGATGTACCGGGCGGTGGTCGAGGTCGCACTCGGGCGTCGGTCGGTACTCGTCTCCGTAGAGGTACCGGGCGTGCTCCGTCAGGGTGCGGGCGTCGATCTGATACCCGTGGGTGGCCAGGGCCAGGGCTGCCTGTGTGGCCTGTCAGAAAGCCCGAACCGGCCGCTTGCCCATGTATCACGCTGTGGCGCAAGTGAGGCACTGGCGGCCTACGTTCCGGTTCTTCGCCCGGCTACCCTGTTCGCCAGCAGGTGTGGTGGGCCCCCTGCCGTGAAGTTCATCAGCCCTTGAGGGTCCGCCGGTCCGCGCCGGAGCGTTCCGCCCGGCCGCGCGCAACACCCTTCCCGAAAGGGAACGCCATGTCGTCACCGATCAGCAAGGAAGACATGAGGGACTTCCGCGAGCTGCGGGATTCCCTCGCCGCTGCCGGGATCATGACCAGCATCAGCCGGATCGCCAGGGCCGAGCATGACGTCCGCAGGTGGGACGCGCGCCGGCGCAGCGCGGTGGAGCTGTGTCAGTGCTGGGGCTGGGAGACGACGACCTTGCGCCCGCACTACCGCAGGGTAGGCGAACGGCTGTACGTAATGATGCTCGCGGACGAACACACCGAGCTCGTCCGTGGCCAACCGACACAATTGGCTGACCTGGGAGGATGGCCCGTGCCTGGAGTGGGAGTTCCCGGCGATCACAAGGTCATTTCCCGAGATGGCGGCTTTCGTCCAAGCATGGCTCATGAGGCGATCGGGCGGGAGAGGTCACTCGACGGGCCATCGCGCTGGGGCACCGTCCGTAGCCGACGAAACGTGAAGTCGATGCGGCGGCTCAGCCGCCGGGAGGCGCCCATGCGACGGATGCCGCCCCAGGCTTGTGCAGCACGGGCACAATGACGTTCAGGTGTGCGGGCGGTGACTGCCTGGTGGGTTCGAGATGCAGCAACTGGGCGCCGTCGGTGGGTGGTAGTTCTTCACGGCAGGTGCAGGAGCGGTCGTCGAATCCCACGAATCGGTAGGCGATCTCCATCATCCGGTTGCGTTCCGTCCGGTGGAAGTCCGCCAGCAGGTGCGCCCCGGACCTGGCGGCTTCGTCCGCCAGCCAGTGCAGCAGTACTGTCCCCACGCCGTAGGAGACCACCCGGCAGGAGGTCGCCAGCAGCTTCAGGCGCCAGGCGGTGACCCCCTTCTCTAGAAGGATCACCCCGACGGCACCGTGCGGGCCGAACCGGTCGCTGAGCATGACTACCAGAACCTCATGCCGGTCGTCGGCGGCGAGTGCCCGCAGCGCCTGGTCGGAGTAGTGCACGCCGGTGGCGTTCATCTGACTGGTACGCAGGGTCAGTTCCTCGATCCGAGAGATCTCCTCGTTTCCGGCTCGTTCCACTCGCATGGCGAGCCCGAGCGTGCGCAGGAACGCTTCGTCGGGGCCGGTGAACTGGGAGCGCTCGGCGTTGCGCCGAAAGCCTGCCTTGTACATCTCGCGGCGGCGCCGGGCATCGGTGGTGACCGTCGCCGGACTGAACTCCGGCAGCGTCGGCAAGGTGAGCGCCGCCGCCGCTTCGTAGCAGCGCACCTGCGGGAGGAGGTGTGCGACCTCGGCCCGTTCAGCCGGCTGGTCGTCGATGAACGCCATGGCCGCCGAGGCGAAGTTCAGCTCCTGCGCGATTGCGCGGAGCGACTCCGACTTCGGTCCCCAGCCGATCTGCGGCAGGACGAAGTAGTCGCCGATGCCGAGCTTCTGCATTTGCTCCCACGCGTGTTCGTGGTCGTTGCGGCTGGCTACCGACTGCAGGATGCCGCGGGCGTCCAGTTCGACGACGACATCACGGACCGCCTTTGGGAGGTGCACCTGGCCGTCCTCCAGCAGGGTTCCCTGCCACAGGGTGTTGTCCAGGTCCCAGACCAGGCACTTCACGAGTGGGTTCGCGTCCCGCACGGTCTTCCCTCTTCCCTCACCCGGGGTCTCAGATTTCAAACAGGGATACTGTCCACGCCGCGACTCGGGCGTTGCCCAGGACGACTACGTGATCTCCCCTGACCAGGTCCCCTGTGGCCAGCAGGCGGTCGAGGTTGAGCACGATGTCCATCGGACCCAGGTGCCCCAGTTCCGTGAGGTGCTGCTCGCAGACCGGATGGATCGGCAGGCCGAGGGCCTGCTCGTAGAAGCGGTACGCGCTCACCGTGGTGTTCGGCATCAACGTCGCCGCGATGTCGTCCTTGGTGAGGCCGGCATCGGACAGCACCTCGTCCACGAGCTTGCCCATCCGGGTTCGGCTGTGCGCCGCCAGCTCGAAGTAGCGCTCACCCAGAGTGTGCTCGAGACTCCACTCCTGTCCAGGAGTTCGCGCGTAGTTGCCCCGGAACAGGTCGTTGAAGCTGCCGTCGGCCTCCATCCGGTGGGCTTTGAGGACCGGCCGTCCGCCGCGCACCATGGTCATCGCGAACGCCCCGTCACCGACGACCGTAACCGGGTGACGCACCCGGCTGCGGTCGTCCGGCCGGCTGCCGTGGGCCACCAGGACGCTGCGCCGACCCGGGTCGGCGAGCAGCAGGTCCCGCGCCAGGGCCCACGCCACGGACGCTCCCGCGCAGCCCTGCCCGCCCACGGTGAACGGGAAGGTCGACGCCAGGCCCGCCCCGTGCTGGATGCGGTGGGCGTCCGAGCCCAGGAGTGCTTCCGCCGGCCGGGGCGCGACATGGATCATCAGGTCCGGCTCGTCCGGACGGGCGGTCAGGAGCTCCGTGCAGGCACGAACGGCCAGTTCCCAGGCGGTGGCGTCCGGGAACACGCTCACCGTGCGGACACCGGAGACGTCAGCGCCGTCGGGCGCTTCGCCTTCGAGTCCGGCGAACTGCGGCAGGTCGGTGACCGGGACCAGGTCACTGGGCAGCACGCAGTGGATCGCGCCGATTCCGATGCTCATGCGGCTCCCTCGATCGCGTGGCCTGCCAGCATCAACTGACAGATCTCGTTGCTTCCTTCGATGATTTCCATGAGCTTGGCGTCCCGGTAGGCACGCGCCACGACGTGGCCGTCCCGTGCACCGGCCGAGGCCAGCACCTGGACGGCCGAGGACGCGCCCCGGACCGCGTTGCCGGCCGCGACGTACTTGGCCAGGACGGCCGCCGTCACCAGACCCGGGGAGCGGCTGTCCCAGCAGCGGCTGGCGTGTTCGCACACGCGCGTCGCGGTCTGCTCGGCCACCACCAGCTCGGCCAGGTGACGGGCGACGAGCTGGTGCTGGGCCAGCGGCTTGCCGAACTGCTCCCGGTTCTTGGCATGGGACGCCGACGCGGCCAGGCAAGCCCGCACAATGCCCACGCTGCCCCATGCCACGGACAGCCGTCCGTAGGTGAGCGCCATCGTGGTGATCAGGGCGGCCGGGGCCCGCGATCCGGACAGCACGCTGTCCGCGGGCAGCCGGACCGCCTCCAGGCTCACCCCGCAGTGGCCGGCGGCCCGGCAGCCGAGCGGATCGGCGACCGGCTCGACCCGTACGCCCGGAGCGGACGCCGGCACCAGTACGGCGGCGGCGTCCCCGCCGTAGGTCCCGAAGACGACGATCACATCCGCGTACGCGGCGGCCGTCACCCAGGTCTTGCTCCCGTCGACGATCACCTCGGTGCCTTCGGGCCGGATCCGGGTGCTCATCGCGGACAGATCGCTTCCGGCCTGCGGCTCGCTGAACGCCACCGCCGCCAGCCCGCCGCCCGTGAGCCGGGCCAGCTGGGTCCGGCGCTGCGCCTCGTCCCCGAATCGCTGGATCGTCCAGGCGGCCATACCCTGTGAGGTCATGACACTGCGCAGCGAACTGCACAACGCGCCCGTATGTGACGTGAGTTCGCCATTCTCCAGACCGGACAGGCCCGCACCTCCGTAGGCGGAGGGCACCTCGGCGCACAGTGCGCCCTCGGCGCCCAGCGTGCGAAGGACCTCCAGCGGGATCGCGCCGTTCAGGTCCCACCGCGCCGCGTCTGTGGCCGCCAGGGAGATCAGGGCCGTCAGGTTCTCACGCGCCACCCGTGCCGCCCCCCAGGCGTAGCACCAGGGAGGTCATCTGCCGCACCGTGCAGAAATTGTCCCGGGCGAGGTCGACGCCGGCCACGGTGATGCCGAACGTCTGCTCCACGAAGACAACCAGTTCCATCGCGAACAGCGAGGAGACGGCGCCTGATGCGAACAGGTCGGTGTCCGGGTCCCAGGCGGTCCTGGTCCTGGACTCCAGGAAGTGCTGGATGTCCCGCTCGATGGAGGCTGCGTGCTGCCGCTCGTCGGCGGCGGCAGATTCCGGCATGTCTGCTCCCCTTCAGGTCTTCTTGCGGGCGATCGTGATGCCGTCGGCGACGGCGAGCATGGAGATGTCCACCCGGTCGTCATCGCGCAGCAGCCTGTTGATCTCGCGGATGGCGTCGGTGTCCGGGTCCTGCGCGGTCGGATCGACGACCCGGCCGAAGAACAGCGTGTTGTCGAGCACGACGGAGCCGCCGGGGCGCAGGAGAGCCAGCACGTCCTCGTAGTAGCGGCGGTAGTTGGCCTTGTCGGCGTCGACGAAGGCCAGGTCGAAGCTGCCGGGCCCGTGCTCGGACAGCAGCTGGGGCAAGGTCTGTGCCGCATCCCCCAGGCGCAGGTCGATACGGTCGGCGACGCCGGCCCGCTGCCAGTACCGAGTGGCGATCCGGGTCCATCGCTCGCTGATGTCGCAGGTCACCACCCGCCCGTTGGCAGGCAGGGCGCGCGCCATGCACAGGCTGCTGTAGCCCGTGAACGTGCCGACCTCGATGACGGAGGAGGCCCCCGTCATGCGGACGAGCAAGGCGAGGAACTGGGCCTCCTCCGGCATGACCAGCATGGCCTGGAGGACCGGCATTCCGGCCGTCTCGTTCCGGAGGTCCTTGAGGATCTCGTCATCCTTGAGGGACATGTCCCGGACGTAGTCGAGCAGTTCAGGACCTGCGGTGAGGTGGCCGGCCATCTAGGACCGCACTCCCCTGTAGTCGTAGAAGCCGCGGCCGCTCTTGCGCCCGTGATCACCGCGCTCGACCTTCCGCAGGAGCAGGTCGCACGGTCGGAACCCGTCGTCGCCCGTGCGCTCGTGGAGCACGCGCAGTGAGTCGATGAGGTTGTCCAGTCCGATCAGGTCGGCGGTACGCAGCGGCCCGGTGCGGTGACCCAGACAGTCCTGCATGAGGAGGTCGACGTCGTGCGGGGTGGCCCGGCCCTCCTCGACGACCCTGGCCGCGTCGTTGATCATCCGGTGCAGGAGACGGCTGGTCACGAACCCCGGGCTGTCTGCGACGTGAACGCCCTTGAGGCCCAGTGCCTTGAGGAGACGGTCCAACGACGCCATCGCCGTGTCACCCGTACGGGGTCCGCGGACGACCTCCACGGTGGGGATGAGATACGCGGGGTTCATGAAGTGCGTCCCGACCACGTCTTCGGGACGGGCCAGGCCCTCGGTCACCTCGCCGACCGGGATCGAGGAGGTGTTGGTCACGAGCAGGGTGCCGGGGGCGACCGCCGAGGTCACCTCGGAAAGGACCTTGACCTTCGCTTCCCTGGACTCGGTGACAGCCTCGATCACCGCGTCCACGCCTACCGCGTCGGCCGGCGCCTCGCCGATCAACAGCTCCGCCGGCGCGCCGGCCCTCGGCTCGACTCCCATGAACCGGGCCAGCCGCAGCTCCTGTTCGACCGCGCCCCGCGCCCGGTCCCGCTTCCTCTCGTCGATCTCGATGAGAACAACCGGCACACCGCGCCCGAGAGCGGTGGCCGTGATACCCACACCCATGACCCCGGCCCCCAGAACGGCCAGCCGGGGGGTAGTTTCGTCAGACGTCACGTGAGCCTCCGCACCGTCGTGTGTCTCCTGGTAAGTCAGTCGTCGGGGTGGTCGTGGAGTGCTGCTGATGAACCGTCAGTTCAACGGATGCGGACAAGGCCCGAGGCCCCGGCGGCGGCCTTGCGTGCCGGGGCTCGACCGCAGCAGCGTTTCAGAGCCGGGACGAAGAGGTCCGCGTGGTTCTCGGACCCCTCGGCTCGGCTCCCACTCTGGAGACCCGGCGGGCCCAGCGGCCCAACGCGGTCGATGCCGGATGCCTTCACCAATCGCTGCCGGCGCGGTCTGACGTTCAGCACAGGCCCACCTTCTGCTCGCCGATGAGCCGATGCTCCCAACCGGCTCCGGCTCAAAGCGGCAGGACGTGGCATGGTTCACCTGATGGAGTGGTCCCCGTCCGCGGTGTAGACGGCTTGTGGACGCACGCCGTGCTCGATGCTCTCGGCCTCCAGGACCACCTGCACAGGGTCGTATCCGGATGGTCCGGCGTGACCTCGGCGCGGCGGCGAGCCAGTGGGGCAGCGGACCGAAGGCGATCAGCGGCCACGACTACGAAAGTCCCACCGCCGACCGCCGGGCCGCCTCCGGCATCGGCCGGGTGGACACCGAACGGTTCTGGTACCGCACGCTGACCACCTGCATGACCTCCACCACCGGCTGCCCGGCGCCCTCACCGCCACCCTCCAGGTTGCCGCCGACCTCTTCAGCCCCGACAGCACCGCCTCCACCACCGTCGCTTCCGCCTGGTCGGCGGTGCTCTGAAACCCGAAGACCCTGCCCCCATCGCCGCCTGCCCCATCAAACCCCGCGGCCTGGGACGCGACCCCCGCCTCGTCCCCATCGACCCCACCCCCATCCCGGGCGGCCACCCCGAGGTGTGCGTGAGCGAGTCGAAGCGTCTGGGCATCCCTTCCCACTCCTGGCAGTCCCGGAAGAGCGTCCGCACCGCGCTGAGCCGGGTCGCCTTCGTGGGGGCCTCCGGCGGCTTGCCGATGCGGTCCTCCAGGCCGACCGTCCGCCGGACGTAGTCACCGACCTTCATGCGGTCCAGCGCGGCGATCCAGGCCGCGCAGGTCTGGCGCGTCCAGCTCGCCGGGCCGTCGGCCTCGGGGCGCTCGGCCTAACCGGCGACCGGGAGTCCCTGGCCGCATCGTCGTCGTGGCCCACGCCTCCGGCACCGCCGTCCGCCGGCCCGGGCGGTGACCGGCGCCCGCGGGCTCTCCGGGTGACGTTTTCGTCGGGAACCTGGTGGACTGGTCTGGTGCGTCGACCCGGGTTCTTCGCGGCCCGGGACATCGGACGCGGCGAGGGAGGGGCTGAGGGGCGTGCGCCCGGCTGTGGCCGGACGCACGCCCTGCGCCGTGGGAGGTGCCTGCGTGATCAGGGCAGGTTGACGAACCGGTGGGAGGCGATGTTGTGCCAGAGCGCCTGCCCCGCGCCGGCCCCGTTGGACCCGAACTGCCACTGCCTCAGGTCGGGCAGGCCCGCCCCGTTGTAGACACCCCGGCCGGCTCCGCTGAAGTTGCTGTTGTAGTACACCCAGACATCGTCCAGGTTTCCGGGGTAGCGCATGTTCCACAGGGATTCCGCGTTGTTCTTGCACTCGCCCCAGGTGGCGTCGGTCGACCAGGACTGGCACTCGTTCTGGTACCAGGTGCTGAAGTAGGCGTGCAGCCTGCCGTCCGCCGCCAGGGCGGGGGGCACGTCGGACACTCCGTGCGGTGCGGCCTCGGCGGCGTGGGCGGTGTGCGGAGCGGCGCTCACAGCCAGGGCGGCGGCGACGGCCGCGCCGGCGATCAGGGTCCGCAGGGACTTCATAGTGGGTTTCCTCTCTGACGGGTGTGTATCGGGTGGCGGCCGGCCTCCGAGTGGGCGGTGGCTGGCCGGGTCGGTGGGTGGTCAGTGCCCGGGGTCGGTTGCGACGACCGAGCGGGCTCGGGGCAGTGCCGCGAGTCGTAGGCGCTGCCAGGCCTGGGCGTCCGACCAGTACTGGTGCCGCAGCTCCGCGTCGTACTTCTGGTCCAGGCGTCTGGTGGTCGCGGCGAGGCCGGAGCCCTGCGCGCACTCGGCCTCGGCGATGGCCAGGGCGGTCTCCTGCTCGCGGGGCCAGGTCTGACCCCGGGGCGGTTGCGCCGCGCGCAGTGCGGCCGGGTCTGTGTAGTCGTGGCCCGCCGCACGCATGCAGGCTGCCCAGGCGCCGGTGGGGCCGATGAGCTCCTGGTCTGCGGTCACCCTTTCGCCGCGCAGCGAGGGTAGGGAGTCCATCGTTACCCGGGCCTGGAACCAGGCCCCGAGATCCAGGTACAGCGTGCGCTGGCCGTGTGAGACGCACCCTTCGGGACTGCGGGTGACCGGCATCCCTTCCGGAGTGCGCGCGGTGAGTCCCTCGGCCCGCGGGCCGAGGGCTGCGGCGATCGCAGGTGCCTTCCGGTCGGCCGGGAGGCCTTCGAAGTAGCGCTGGTTCGGGTCGTCCTTCCGGACCTCCTCCATCCTGCGCTCGATGTCCCGGCCGTAGCCGTGCCGGCGGGCCCATTCGATGTCGTCAATGACGTACGGGAACTCCCGGGCCTCCGGTACCGGTTGACGCGCGACCGGCTGGTAGACGAAGCCCTTGGCCCGCATGCAGTCGCGCAGCAGAAGCTGCTCTGCGGAGTGGAGCAGGTCCTCCTCGGCCGGAGTCAGGTCACGAAGGTCGGGGCCGTTCTGGTTCACGGGCGCGGCCAGTGCTGCGGGGCCGGCCGGATCGTTCGGGGCCTTGGCCGGTCGGAGGACTCCGCAGGCCGCTCCTGCGATGGCGCCCGCTGCCGCGGCGAGCAGGGCGATGGCGGTCAGGACCGGAGGGCGACGCCAGTGAGGGCTGCTGTAGCGCTTCGGGCCCGCCGGTCGGTCGGCCTCCTTCACCTTGGGCATGCTGCTTCTACCTTCGTTGGCTCGATGGGTTCGACGGGTCGGCGGGGCGTTCCTGGACCGACACGTTCGCCGGACGCCCGTCCGTTCTCCTCGGCTCCCGGCGGAACCGGGACGGATCCAGGACACGGGACTGGTGGCGGCCGTTGGCCGGGCGTGCCGCGTTCGCTGCGATGAACACTGGTCGTGCCTGATCGGTGTTCTGCCGGGCCGTCCGGGGACTCGGTGGTGACTCCACCGTGCGGAGACACTGGCTGTCCATCAACAAGGCGGCCGGAACACCCAGGTGAGCGGCGGACAATCCGAGTTGTCCGCGGACAGAACGGGGGCTTCCATGTCGCTACTGCCCTTGGCTCCGCTTCCGGCACGATTCGCGCTGAGCACGACCCTCGCCGGCGCGCCCGGCGCGAGGGTCGGTGACCGGGTGAAGGCGCCGCCGGGCTGGACGCGGCCGCCTCCGTACTTGGGATGGTCCGCTCGGAGATGGGCGGCACCGCCCGGGGCGCCGGCCGCTCCGGTGCCCAGCACGCGATGGCGGTCAACGAGACCGTGGTCGCGTTCGTCCTCGGCGGCAGCGCGTCCGGGGCCGCGGGTGGGGTGGGCACGGTGCGGTCCCGGTCGACCGAGACCGAGTTCCTGCTGCCAGGCGGGAAGCCGCAAGTGCGCCCGGATGGCGTGTGGCAGGCTCCGGAGATCGGGGTGTCGGTGCTGATGGTCGAGGTCGACCGCTTCACCATGGCCCCGGCCGCGCGGTCGTATGCCCGCGTCGCCAGCGCGAGGCGGCGCTCACGCTCGCTGTCCGCACAGGTCTTCGGGCCGATCGTCGCGTACAGGCTGGCGATCTGCGCGATCGCATCCTCGCGACCCGGTGGCGGCGGCTTGGTCGGCCTGGTTTGAAGGTTCGCCGTGGTGCTGACCTCGCCGCCCCGATCGCGGCCTGCCAGCGTGCGCCGCGTCTGCGCCCTCGTCCAACCGACGGCACCTCCGAAATGCTTGGGGCACTGCCTGACGCTGTCGGGGATTGGTACCGCTCTCGGTGCCGCTCAGTCGTCCGTCGCTTCGAGAAGATCGAACCGTCTCAGCATCGCAACGGCGACGACGGGAACGATCAACGGAACGTGCACATCCGTCCGGCCGGACACACGATTCCCGAGGATCTCAGACAGCATCAGGTGCTCGGATGCTCCTCCCTGACTTTCCGGACCGGCCCACGTCGGTCACCCCGACTCCGAAGGAACGCTGATGAGTTCATTCCTGTCCGGCCGGAGCCTGCGGGCCTGGGCGGCCGTCGCCGCTGTGGTCGTCGCACTGCTGGCGCCGTCCGCGCCGCCAGCGCACGCGGACCCGCAGCCCCCGCCGGTTCTGACGGACGGCCACGGCCTGACCCAGGTCGGCGAGACCGGCACCAGTACGAACTTCGTGATCACCGTGACCACGGCCCAGGTCGCCAAGCAGCACCCAATCAAGATCATCCTGCCTAGGGACTACTGGGCAGAGCCGACCAAGCGCTACCCGGTGCTGTACTTCCTGCACGGCTCACCGGACAGCCCGGTCAACCAGACCTATCCCGCTCTGAGCAGTTCCACGTCGATGATCACGGTCATCCCGGACGGTGGCCCAAGGGGCTGGTACGCCAACTGGCGTGACCAGAACACCGCAGCCGGCGCGCAGAACTGGGAAACCTTCCATCTCAACCAGGTGATCCCCTTCATCGACGACAACCTGCGCACCGTCGCGACCAAGCGGGGCCGTGCCGTCGCGGGTATCTCGATGGGCGGCCTGGGTGCCATGCGCTACGCCCAGCGGCACCCCGAACTGTTCAGCCAGGTCGCTTCGCTGTCGGGGGGCCTTGACCTGTCGGCGGCCTCGATGGACCTGAGGCTGGCCATCGTCGCCTCCCTCACCAACGCCCCCGGCGGTTTCTGTGGCGCTTTCTCGTCCACCGGCGGCGACTGCACCGGAAGCTACACGCCCGCGGTGTCGAGCGATGCCCTGTTCGGCTCGCCCTACCCGGTGCTCAACATCGACCGGCTGTGGAACGAGGCCGACCCAGCCTCCCACATGGCCAGGCTGGCAGGCATTGGCATCTCGATCTACACCGGCAGTGGCGGCGGGAACCCGCTCGCCCCGGAGTTCTGGATCGAGGGAGCGAACAAGCACGCCAGGGACAGCCTCAACGCCCTCGGCATGTCCTACTACTACGTGGGCTACGGCGACGGGGCCGGCTGGGGCACCCAGTGCGACGGCGGCCACAACGCCGGCTGCTGGGGCCAGGACCTGGTGGACTACATCCCCCGCCTGGAAAGGGCCTTCTCCACCACCTGACCACACACACGATCCGACTGTGCTGGCCTTCTGCGGGGGCCGGCACAGTCAGCGGACGGTCCGCCGGTGGGTGCTCACCCGCCGCTGCGGGTGTCCTCGTGAGGCGAGGACGTGGCCGAGGGGTAGTCGGGCTGTCGGTGGTCGAAGGAAGCACTGAGGTGGCGCTGCAGCCGGATGTGGCGGAACTGGTAGACCGCGCCGGCCTGGCGCAGCACCCCCCGGTGGTAGGCGTCTTCAAGGAACGCGGCGATCGCCCACGGCAGCCTGCCGGTCAGCGGCAGCCAGACGCGCGACAGGACCACCCACTGCCCCCAGGCGGTGAACGAGAACACGTAGGACAGCGCGCCGCCGAGCCCGCTGATGGCTCCGATGAAGTACCCGTCCCCCCACAGCATCGGTCCCAGGAACGGCTGGAGCACAGCCACGACGGGATGGCCGCCGAAGGCGATCGTCAGGGCGAGCATAGGCCCGAGCACGAGGGCCTGACGGATGACCGTCGCGCGATTGGAGGACAGCAGGCCGATCGGGGTGGCCTCCGAGGTCACGTCTAGGGGGGCCTCGAGAACCGCCAGCAGGCCGAACACCAGCCCGGCGCTGGCCCCGAAGATCAATCCGAAGCCCAGCATGTTGAAGAGCGTGCCCTTGACCAATGCGGCCGTGAGCGGCACGCCATTGAAGAACACGCGATTCAAGGTGAGGGCGGACGAGGATCCGACTCCCAGGACGAATCCGCCCAGCAGGACGATCGCGAACCGGTAGGTGAACGTGTGCAGCGGCCTGCGGCCGATACCGCCGCGCGTGCCGGGCAGCCGTAGTCGCACGTGAGTCGGTCCGAACTCCCCGCCGCCGAAGCAGGCGAGGACCCCGTAGACGGCTCCGAAGGCGATACCGGCGGCCGGTCCCAGCAGGGCCCCGATCAGAAAGGACTCGGCGAGATCGACCTGGTAGGCGAACAGGCCCACCAGCCACGCGGACACCGCGACGCACAAGGTGGTGACCATTACGACCGCCGCCGCCCGGGTGGGGCGTGGCAGCGAATCTCCGATCTGCCACCAGGCGAGGTCCTGCTGGTCGCGGCCGAGCCGGGCCATGTGGTGAGCCAGGTAGCCGAGCCAGCGCTCGGCCCGCTCCGGGTCGCGCTCCCAACGCTCCTGCCGGGGGCCGGTGTCGGCCCGCTCACGGACACGACGCCGGTAGACCGTAGGCACGAAACCTGCCAGCAGGTGCTTCTCGACGGAGTGTCCGGTAGGAAACCGCGTGATGTTCAGCAGCTCCCCCGGATCCCGTTCGGGTGTCCGGCTGTACATCGTCTGGGCCAGGACGATCATCAACGGCGTACGGAGAACCTGGGCGAGATTTCTGCTCCCGGGGGTCCGCTGATCCCGAAGTTCCGCCAGAACGGCGTCCCATACAGCCCCTGCACCACTGCCTCGGCCGGCCGGACGGGCGGTCCGGGGCAGGTAGTCCGCGACATCATCCAGCGTGAGGTCGATGAGTTCGACACCGGCGGCCCGAACCAGCGGTGCATGCGCCGCGCGGACCGCGTCGGCGAACTCCTTGCGCCGACTGGTCAGAACGAGCCGCAGGTCGACGGTGTTGAGAGCCTCCAACGCCTCCCGTCGCAGGCCCTCCGCGATCTCGTCGAAACCGTCCAGGACCGGGAGGATCAGGTCGGCGTTCACCAGTGCGGCAGCCAGCGTTGGCCCGCCGGGACCCCGGCGGGCCAGGTCGGGGTGGTCACGCAGCAGCCGATCGGCCAGCCAGTCCCGCAGGGCGACGGCCGTCGGGTCCCACGAGCCGATGCTGAAGATCACCGGCACCCGGTCGGACGGGGAAGGAGCGGCCAGGAAGTCCAGCACGAACCTGATCGCCAGAACCGACTTGCCCGAGCCGGCCCGGCCCAGGATCACCAATCGGCCTGACGCGACCCGCCGATAGACCTCGGCCACATTCCGCAGATCACCACTCAGATCGGTCCGGGACGAACCAGAGCCGGCGGGCAGGCACTGAACGGTCTCGTCGTGCTCCAGCAGCTCCGCGGGCGCACCCTGCCACCGGACAGGCAACGGGAACGGATCCTGAACCCGACTGTGCTCCTCCTCCCGCTGCCACCGCCGCCGTACCTCCTTCGCCAACCCGCGAGCGACCCCGGCCAGCGGATCGTGCACCGGCGCGGGGGCGGCCGGCGCGCCGTAGTGGTAGTGGTGGACGATGTCCCGGCCGGCGGCGGTCGACCCGTCGCCGGATGCCTCCACCCGCACCGAGTACGACGCCGCGCCCGCACCCGCCGCATCCGTCCCGCCGCCAGGGCCTTGCTGCATCGGCTCGGTGACCCCGCCGCCCATCCTCCCGTCCGCCTCGCTCTCCTGCGCAACCGCGCGGCGGCTTCGGCCGTTGTCCGCAGCGGGCCTCTTCTGCCAGGGAAAGACCCGTGTGGTCACCGCCGGGGCCCCTCCAGGTCGATGCCGTGGATGTCACCGCCGGCGGCGACGGACCCCGGCCCGGTGGCGCGTATCTCGCGCTTGTCGATGCGGGGCGAGGCGTCACCGCCGCCAGGCGCGGACGGCCGCCCGGCCCCCACCGCGGTGATGTCGCCAGCGGCACCGACGCCGCCGTTCTCGGCCACCACACGCACCTCACGCACACCACCAGAGGCCGCAGGATCGCCCCCATCCTGCGCCCCGTCCCTACCAGCTGGGGCCCCCCGCAGCAGCCCGCGCACCGTGACCGCCAGACCCACAAGCGCAGCGAGTGCGCCGGCCACGCTCGCGAGCCTGTCCGCGGTCTCCAGGTCCACCAGGACCGGGACCGCCACCAGGGCTGTTCCGGCCACCGCACATACTCCGGCCGCCGTCCACCACGCCCATCGACGCACTCGGCCTCCACCCCAAATCCCCACCGGCACAGTCCCCGTGGCCGAATTCTCCCACCGGCCAGGCCTTCCTGTACGGCGAAACACCCCCAACATCGCCGTCCCAGGAGTGCGCCGGCTTCGAAGGCGTCGGCTCCGTCGAGCACGCCCAGGAGTTCTTCGTCGCCGTCGCCGTCGCCGGCCTGGTCGACGTCCGCGGCTGTCCGGCCTGCCCTACCGCGCACCTGTGCACCCGCGACGCCGTGGCCCGCCATTGCGCCTCACCACGGCGTGATGCAGCGCCACCGGGAGCTGGTGGAGCGGCTGCTCGCCGAGCACCCGACCCAGGCCCAGGCGGCGGGACAACCCGTGCCCGGCCCGGTGAATCACCCCCAGGACCGATCCTGCACGACACCCCTGAGCAAGCCGCTCACACCGTGATGGAGGCGTACCTGCAACAGGTGTGACCAGGCCTTGGCCGGCGCCGGGCAGGTGCCGGGAGAACTGGCCGTGGCCGGTACGTCCGCTGTCGGGGCGGCCACCGAGGTGTTCGGCGATGCCTTGATGAATAGCTTGATACCGCAGGTCAGAGCCCTCTGCGTGTGGCTGCGGTCCCACTGCCGCCGGAGGGCCGTCAAGGTGGCCCGGTCGACATCTCGATGGCCCGCGGCACGGTCAGCCGGGCCGCTCGGTCTCAGGAGCTGAGGGAAAGCCCGTTCTGGACCAGGCCGCACTGCCCAGGCACCGCCACCGGAGGTCTGCTGCCGCTTCCGGCGGTGACTGAGTCTCTTACGCGCGGCCGCGGCCTGCTCGGCTCGCTCGTCGGCGGCGAGGCCGTCCCGGGGCGGAGGCTCGCTCCGTCGCGTGAGTGACTGGGCCCGCCAGGCCCCTAGGCAATACGGAGGGCCTGCAACGACCGCTTCCGGCGGCGACGCCCGCCTGCGTCCGGCATCAGTACAGCCGCCCGGCTCTTCGGGGCGCCCTGGCTGCTGATTGAGATGTGCGCGCTTCGTGCGGTCGCTGATTACGGAGACGACAGCGGGGTGTTCCTCGGGCCAACGGGATGCCGGTGCGTTCGAGGAGGGGTGTGTGAGCGAGCGAAGGGCCCATGTCTGGGCCGGTGTTGACGCAGGCGAGGGCCATCACTGGGCAGCGGTGGTCGACGAGGGCGGCGCCACACCGTGGTCGAAGAAGATCGATAACGACGAGACCGCGATCCTGACCGCGCTCGGCGAGATCCTCGCTCTGGCCGGTCAGGTCCACTGGGCGGCGGACATCTCCGGGACATCCTCAGCGCTGCTGCTGGCGCTGCTCGCGGCCCACGACCAGAGGGCCGTCTACGTCCCCGGACGCACCGTCAACCGCATGGCCGGCGCCTACCGGGGCGAGGCGAAGACTGACGCCCGCGACGCCTACGTCATCGCCGAAACCGCCCGCCACCGCCGAGACTTCACCACGATCGAGGTGCCCGCACAGCTGGCCGCCGACCTCGCCGCGCAGGTCCTGGTCCTGGACGACCGGATCAAGCGGATCGACAAGAAGATCCGCGACATCTTCCACACCCACCCCCAGGCCGGGATCATCGAGTCTCTGCCCGGCATCGGGCCCATACTCGGCGCGGAGCTCGTAGTCGCCGCCGGCGACCTGACGTCCTAGGCGGACGCCGGCCACCTCGCCTCGGCGGGCGGGCTCGTGCCCGTCCCCGCGACTCCGGCCGCCGCACCGGCAACCTGCACCGGCCCAAGCGATACAGCCGCCGCCTGCGACGGTCGTTCTACCTGTCCGCACAGACCAGCATCGTCCGCGACGGGCCGAACCGGGACTTCTCTCTCAAGAATCGTGGCGAGGGCTGCAGACATGTCCAGGCGATCATCGCCCTGGCCCGCCGCCGGGTAAGCGTCCTATGGGCACTCGTGCGCGACAACCGGGTCTTCACCCCCGATCCGGTCGCGCAGGCGGCTTGCCTCAGTCCAGGATGTTCGTCGCGGTCGGAGTGAGTTCGAGGCGACGGAGCATTCCGAAGAGGTCGGTGACCGACAGCATGCGGGTTGCTCCTTGCCCGCGTCGGTCTCCACACCACGGCCGAAGGGTCGGTGTCCTCACGGCCGTGGGGCGCGGACCGCTCTGCTCAGGCCAGCAGAGGCTTGTCAGGACCTGCTGGGGTCAGGGGTGGCGCGGAGCGTCAACCGGGGGTGGGTGTGCCCCTTCGTTCAGCGGTGGAGTTCGGTGAGGAGGGGTTCGAGCGCGGCGACGAGGTCGTCGGCCGTGGCGGAGCCGTTGCCCTCGAACTCGGCGATCTCGGCGCCGACGGGCGCGCTCGCGGCGAGGACCTTCGCGCAGGCGTGGAGGTCCTCGATGCCGAGGCCGCCCGGGACGCTGTAGTCGGTCGCGAACAGCCCCGGTTCCATGACGTCGCAGTCGACGTGGAGGTAGGCGGGGCGGCCCTGGAGGACGTCCGCGAGGCGCTCGTCGAGTCCGCGGCCCGGGGGCACGAGGGCCACGCGGCCGGCTGTGACGTGCTGGATCTCGGCGGGGTCGAGGTCACGGGCGCCGACCAGGATGGCCTGCTGCTCGGGGAGGCCGCCGCCGAGACCGGAGTCCCACCAGCCCAGCGGGCCGGCGAGGGCCAGCCCGCCGAGGTAGCCGGTGGTGGTGTCGGCGGGGACGTTGATGTCCCCGTGGGCGTCGAACCACACCACGACCGCGTCGGGGCGGTGGCGGAGCACGACCGGCTGGGTGGCCAGGGCGACGGCGCACCGGGTGATGACGCTGATCGGCGCCTGTCCGGCGGTCATCACCTGGTCGATGCGCTCAGCCATGCGCCGCAGGGTGGGAAGGGCGCGGCGCAGCTCCCGGTCCCAGTCGGTCGGCCGCGCCGGCTCCGGGGAGCCGACGACGACGGGGGAGCCGCCGAGCCGACGGGTGAACGCCTCGCCGAGCGGGGTGACGGCGCTCATGGCGCGGTCGTTGTGGTCCCCGGCGGGGCCGCGGTAGACGGTGAGGGAGGAGGAGTGCGGGTTCATGTCCACAGCGTGGCAGCGGTCCCGGAGAAGAGGAATGCCGAGATCCTCTGCTGGTGTCCATACCGGGTATGGCGATCTCGCGGCAGTCGGGCCCGCAGCGCCCGGGGCGCCTTCAGGAGGGGCTTTCGCTCCAGCCTTCGGTGATCCTCCGCGCCTGCGAGGCGAGCGCTTCGCGCAAGGTGTCGGCGGAGTCGGAGACGGTGGAGCGGAGCATGGCCACGCTGATCCGCCGGGCCAGGGGAGGGCCGTCGACGGGGCGGACGGCGATGTCGAGTTCGGACTCGTGGCCGGTGAGGGCCAGGCGTGGGATGAGCGCGACCGCGATGCCGGCGGCCACGAAACCCTTGAGCATGCCGTAGTCGTCGGTGCGCATGACCCGGACGGGTTCGAAGCCCTCCCGCGCGCAGGCCCAGGTGAGCACGCGGTCGCAGGGGTCCCAGTCGCTGGCGCCCATGATCCAGCCGGCGTCACGTAGCCGGCCGAGGGGGACGCGGTCCAGGCCGGCCAACGGGTGGTCGGCGGGGAGCGCGAGGAGCAGCGGGTCGTCGAGCAGGGGGTGCAGGACGAACTCCTCGTCCAGGTCGAGGGGTTCTCCCGGCTGGGAGTAGACCAGGGCGATCTGCACGCTCCCGGCGCGCAGGGCCTCGACCACGCTGGGAAGCTCGCCTTCCACGAGTGAGACCTTGACGCCCTCCCGGGCCAGCTGGCGCAGGGCCGGTGGGAGCAGGAGCGCGCCGGCGGTGGGGAACGTGGCGGCGCGAAGTGACTTGGCGCCCTGTTCGATCAGAGCGCGGACTTCCTGCTCGACCAGGCCCACCCGGCCCAGTACGGCTTCGGCGTGGGGCAGCACCAGCCGTCCGACCTCGGTGAGGTGGACGCCGCGTGGACCGCGGTGCACCAGGGGCGCGCCGAAGTGCGACTCGATCGCGGCGAGGTGGTGCGCGACGGTCGGCTGGCTGTGGTGCAGCGACCGTGCGGCCGCCGCCAGCGAGCCCTCACGGGCGATTGCCCGCAGTACCTGGAACTGGCGAAGCTCCAGCACGCCAATCACCATACCTTCTATGGAGACCACAAGAGGATTCCAGTATTCCTCTTGTCATCGCCCGGCGTCATCCTCGAACCGTGCTCACGCGAAACCCCTCCCTTTCCCAATCCTGCGCCCCCTACGCCGATGCGCTGACCGCCCACGCGCGGGAACCCTGGCTACGGTTGAACGTTCCCGGCCACGCCGCGGACCCGGACGCCTTCGCCGACCTGGCCGCCTTCACCGGCGATGCCCAGCTGCGCCTGGACGTCCCGCCACTGCTCGACGGCATCGACCTGGGGCCGGGCAGTGCGCGGGCGACGGCGCTGCGGCTCGCCGCCGAGGCGTGGGGGGCCCGGCGCACGTGGTTCCTGACCAACGGCGCGTCCCAGGGCAACCGCCTCGCGGTGATGGCGCTGCGGTCGCTGGGCGGGTGCCTGGTCGTGCAGCGCAGTGTGCATTCCAGCGTCGTCGACGGCCTGGTGCTGTCCGGTCTGCGGGCCGCGTTCGTGCAACCCGACGTGGACTACACGCTCGGCATCGCGCACGGTGTCATCGCCCACGACCTCGCCGTCGGCCTAGCCGAGAACCCGGACGCCGCGGCCGCCTACGTGGTGACGCCCAGCTACTTCGGCGCTGTCGCCGACGTCCGGGCCCTGGCCGACACCGCCCACGCCGCCGGGGTTCCGCTGGTCGTGGACGAGGCGTGGGGCGCCCACTTCGGCTTCCATCCCGGGCTCCCGCGAAATGCCCTCGCACTCGGCGCGGACATGGTGGTCTCCAGTACGCACAAGCTGGGGGGCAGCCTCACCCAGTCGGCCATGCTGCACCTCGGCGACGGACCCTTCGCCGACCGGCTCGAACCCGTGGTGGAGCGGGTGTTCCAGCTCACCCAGTCCACCAGCGAGAGCGCGCTGCTGCTCGGCTCCCTGGACCTGACCCGGCGCCGCCTGGCCACCGGGGCGGACGCCATCGGGCATTCCCTGCGCGCGGCCGACCTGATGCGCGAAGGGATCCGTGCCCGCGGACGCTTCGCCGTGGTCGGCGACGGGTTCGGGGAGTTCCCCGACATCGTCGCCGCCGACCCGCTGAGGATCCCCGTCGACACCCGCGCCGGCGGCATCAGCGGCCACGAGGCCCGCTGGCGGCTGATGGCCGATCATCAGGTGTTGGTCGAGGTCGCGACGGACTCGGCCGTCGTCGCCGTCGTCGGCGCGGGCACCGCCCCGGACGTGACACGCTTCGTGGACGCCCTGCACGCCCTCCCCGTCACGGTGCCAGCGGGCCCGAACCCTGAGCGTCTCAAGCTCCCCGCCCCGGGCGAGGTACGGATGACGGCGCGGGAGGCCTTCTTCGCTCCCAGCCGCAGCATCCCGGCCGACGAGGCCGTCGGCCAGGTGTCGGCGAGCACATTGGCCGCCTACCCGCCCGGCATCCCCAACGTCCTACCCGGCGAGGTCATCACCACCGAGCTCGTCTCCTTCCTGCGGAGCACCGCCCGTACCCCCGGCGGCCACGTCCGCGGAGCCTGCGACCCCCAGGTGCGGAACCTGCGCGCAGTCACCCCCACCAGATGAGGAACCTCCCATGAACAGACCTCCAAGACGTCTCGCCCGCACCACGGCCCTCGCCGTGGCGGGCTCCCTGGCCGTTGCCGGATGCGGCAGCTCCAAGATCGCCGGCACTGCCGGCACCGCCCCGAACGCCTCGCGGCCGATGAACGCGCAGAGCGCGGACCAGGCGCTCGTCGCGCTGGTCCCGGCCGCACTCAGGGCCAGGGGCACCGTCCGCATCGCCACCGACCCCACCTACGCGCCGAACGCGTTCAAGGACCCGAACGGCGACATCATCGGTATGGAGGTCGACCTGGGCAACGCGATCTTCACGAGGCTCGGCCTGAAGCCGCAGTGGCAGAGCGCGGACTTCGGCATCATCATCGGCGGCCTCGACGCCAAGAAGTACGACCTGGGCCTGGCCTCGTTCACCGACACCCGAGAACGCGAGAAGCAGCTCGACATGGTCGGGTACTTCAACGCCGGCGAGGCCATCGCCACCCTGGCCGGCAACCCGTACAAGCTGACCGGCAACGCCGAGGACCTCTGCGGTATCAGGGTCGCGGTGCAGACCAACACCATCGAGGCGACCGAAATCGCGGAGACGATCAACCCCGCCTGTACGAAGGCCGGCAAGCCGGAGATCCCGGACAACGGTGACCGGTTCAACGCCCAGACCGACGCCGTCTCCGCATTGGTGGCCAAGCGCGCCCAGGCGATGATGGCCGACTCCCCGGTGGTCGACTACGTGGTGCAGCAGAGCAACGGCCGGCTGATGAAGATCGGCTCCGCCTACAACACCGCCCCCTACGGCATCGCCATCCCCAAGGGGGACGGTCGGCTGGCCGAAGCGGTTCAGGGCGCCCTCAAGGGCCTGATCAACGACGGCACCTACGTACAGATCCTCACGAAGTGGGGCGTCCAGTCGGGCGCGCTCACCGCGGACCAGGTCCTCATCAACGCCGCCACCGGCTGATCACCCCCTGTACGTGAGGCAGACAACCATGACGATCTCCCAGACGGCGGCGCCCCCGGAGCGGCGTGTCCCGAAAGCCATCCAGGCAGTCGCCGTGCGGCATCCGGGCCGATGGATCGCGGTCGCCGTCATCACGGTCCTGGCCGCGATGTTCATCCACCTCCTGGCCACGAGCAGCGTCCTGCACTGGGACGTGATCGGTCAGATCTTCACCTACAGGACCGTGATCGCCGGTCTCGGCCGAACACTCGGCCTGACGCTCCTGGCCATGGCCATCGGCCTGGTCGGCGGCAACCTGCTCGCCGTCATGCGGCTCTCCAGGAACCCGGTGCTCTCCGCGGGCTCCCGGCTGTACATCTGGGTGTTCCGCGGCACCCCGGTGCTGGTCCAGCTGTTCTTCTGGAACTTCCTCGGCGCGCTGGTGCCCACCGTCGGCCTAGGCATCCCGTTCGGGCCGACATTCGTGACCTGGAACTACAACGACCTGGTCGGTCTCTTCACCGCGGCCACCCTCGCGCTCGGCCTCAACGAGGCCGCCTACATGGCCGAGATCGTCCGCGCGGGCATCACCTCGGTCGACGAGGGCCAGACCGAGGCGGCGCACTCTCTCGGCCTCACACAGGCGCAGACCCTGTGGCGGGTCGTGCTTCCGCAGGCGATGCGGGTGATCGTCCCGCCAGCGGGCAACGAGACGATCTCGATGCTGAAGACCACCTCCCTGGTCTCCGCCATCGCCCTGGAGGACCTGACCCGGGCCGGGCAGGACATCGCCTCGCGGACCCTCCACCAGATCCCGGCGCTGGTGGCGATCAGCCTCTGGTACCTGCTGCTGACCTCGGTCCTGTCCATCGGCCTGTACTACGTCGAGCGGTACTACGCCCGAGGCGCCAACCGCGCGCTGCCGCATACCCCCTGGCAGAACGTACGGAAGAACCTGCTCGGCTCCAAGCGGGCGACGGTCACCGGAGGTACCGTATGAGCGGCGCAACGGCAGCCCCGTCCGGCGTCGAACCGACGGTGCGCGCCGAGCGCGTCCACAAGCGCTACGGCGCCGTCGAGGTACTCAAGGGCATCGACCTGGAAGTCAGGACCGGACAGGTGTGCTGCCTGGTCGGCCCGTCCGGCTCGGGCAAGTCGACCTTTCTGCGCTGCATCAACCACCTGGAGAAGATCGACGCCGGACGCCTGTACGTCGACGGCGAGCCGGTCGGCTACCAGGAGAAGGGCGGCAGGCTCCACGAACTGCGCGCCCGCGAGGTCGCCGCACAGCGCCGCGACATCGGCATGGTCTTCCAACGGTTCAACCTGTTCCCGCACCGGACCGCGCTGGAGAACGTCATCGAGGCCCCGACCCGGGTCAAGAGAATGCCGAAGGCGCGGGCGCGCGAGCAGGCGATGGATCTGCTGAACCGGGTCGGCCTTGGCGACAAGGCCGGCAGCTACCCCTCGCAGCTCTCCGGCGGCCAGCAGCAGCGGGTGGCGATCGCCCGCGCGCTGGCGATGGAGCCGAAGCTGATGCTCTTCGACGAGCCCACCTCGGCGCTCGACCCCGAGCTGGTCGGCGACGTTCTCGACGTCATGCACGGCCTGGCCGAGGACGGCATGACCATGGTCGTGGTCACTCACGAGATGGGCTTCGCCCGCGAGGTCGGCGACGCGCTGGTCTTCATGGACGGCGGCGTGGTCGTCGAGTCCGGTCACCCGCGTGAGGTGCTGACCAACCCGCAGCACGAGCGCACTCGGGCCTTCCTGGCCAAGGTTCTCTGAACGAGGATCGCGGCGTCGGCCATCGGGTGACCGTGGAGAGCCCGATATGGGGAAACTCGTACGGCGGGTTCGGAGGTGGGCCGCGCGGAAAAGGACCTGCAGATGGCAGGCACCTCGTCGCGCGGCCTACCCAACCAACAGGCCGAAGGCCTGGCGGGGCGTCGCCCCTCGGTTCGACAAGACGCCCGAGAGCTACCTCGCAGGCCTTCACCTCGGCGCCTCGATGACCTGGATAGAGGACCTGCGTCGGCGGCCTTTCCGTGTGTCCCCGTTGCCGACGCGGATCGGGCCCGGCTGCGGTGCTACAGGTGCGGGCCGATCAGCAGCACGGTGAGCACCGCGCCGTCCTGGCCGTCGCGGACGGCGCGGCGGCCGGGACTGCACCGGCGCAGGACCTCTGGGACAAGATGATCGAGCTGCGCATGGTGCAGGCCCTGGACGCCTGCTGCGTACTGCCCGGCGACGCTGACGACTCGCTGACACGAGAACTGGGTCGCTGCGCTTCTTCCAGAACCCGCGTTCGACCGTCGCCGAGACGGGTGGGGGAACAGG
>NZ_JBHYYB010000067.1:0-5077 GCF_042752535.1 Kitasatospora sp. NPDC059327
GCGTCCCCGCGCCGGGGCGGGCACCCGACCCCGCCGGCGCGCCGCGGGTCCGGGCCGCCGCGGCGAGCCGCTCGGCCGCCCAGCAGCCCGCCCACCCGGGAGTCCAGCCCGGGGTCCAACCGGGACCGCACCACGGCGGTGTCCAGCGGCGGCCGCACGGCCGGCCCGGGCAAGCCGCCACCACCCCCATGCCGCGCCCCGAGGCGCACACCACCCGGCCGCTGCGGGAACGCCAGCAGACCCCGCCGCCGGGGCGCACCGGCGGGCCCGGCGGCCCGGCGGGCCCCCGCGAGCGGGAGCAGCGGTCGGACCGGCCGCGCGGACAGGCCCGCGACCGACAGCACACCCCCGTCCCCGGTGGCCGCCCCGGCACCGCCCGGCAGCGGCTGCTGCGGCAGCGGCTGGTGGTCTTCGTCACCGTGACCATCGGCGTGGCCCTGGCCATCGCGGCGGCGCAGGGGTGCGAGAACCGGGACGACCAGAGCCTCGGACCGGTCCGCGGCGGGACGACGGTGAGTGCCGCACCCGCCGTCCAGCCGAGTGCCACCGCGCCCGGGGCCGGGCTCTCGGCGGACGGCGCGGCACAGTCCGCGACACCGCTGGCGGCCGCGGCCGCCGCGGCGGCACACGGCAACGCGGCGGCGGGGGACGGTGCGCTGGCACCGCCGCAGGGCCCCGGTCCGGCGGTGGACTGGCCCAACCGCAGCTACCCCGATCCGGCCGGCGGCCCGGCGATCACCTTGCGGGACGGACGCTCGGCGGGGCCCGGGCCCCAGGTCGCGCTCAGCGCCGTCCTCCCGGCCCGCTACAAGGGCGCGCCGGCGGCCCTGGTGGTGCTGCGCCGGGCGGAGGGCTCCGTGCCGGCCGACCTGGTCCAGTTGTTCGCCTTCACCGGGGACTCGCCGGTGGCGCTGGCCTCCCGCTCGTCGGCCGCCGATCCGCAGGCGACGGCCACCTGGCGGCTCGACAACGGCGCGCTGGTCCGCGAGGAACGGGGCGCCCAGAGCGGCGCGTCGGCCTCCACCCGCTACACGGTGCGCTCGGACGGGACCATCGAGGAGTCCTGGCCCGGTGCTCCCACCCTGACCGTCGCACCGCCGCCCGCGGCCGCGCCCGCCCCGCCGACGGCCCCGACCGGCTGAGCTCGGGCGGGCGGGGTGTCCGGTCCTCGGGACGGGGGCCGGCCGCTCGTGCGCGGGAAGTCGGCCGGTCCGACATCCCGGTCCCCCGGCGGAACGGCGCGCCCGGCGGGCATCGGTCGGGCGGGCGTCAGGCCGTGGCGGTGACGGCGTAGAAGGCCACGGCCGCGGCGGCGCCCACGTTGAGGGAGTCGATGCCGTGCGCCATCGGGATCCGGACGGGGTGGTCGGCGGCGGCGAGGGCCTGGCGGGTGAGGCCGTCGCCCTCCGCGCCGAGCATCAGGGCCGCCTTGGGGAGGCGGTGCGGGGCCAGCGCGGCCAGCTCGACGGAGCCCTCGGCCGGGGTGAGCGCGAGCAGGCTGAAGCCGGCGGCGCGCACGGTGTCCAGCGCGGCCGGCCACGGCTCCAGCCGCGCGTAGGGGACGGCGAAGACGGCGCCCATGGAGACCTTGACGGCGCGCCGGTACAGCGGATCCGCGCAGTCGGGCGAGAGCAGCACGGCGTCCATGCCGAGCGCGGCCGCGCTGCGGAAGATCGCGCCCAGGTTGGTGTGGTCGACCAGTCCCTCCAGCACGGCCACCCGGCGGGCGCCGGCCAGCAGCTCGGCGGCGTCCGGCAGCGGCCGGCGCTCCATCGAGGCGAGCGCGCCGCGGTGGACGTGGTAGCCGGTGACCGCCTCCGCCAGCCCCGGTTCGACCACGTGGACGGGGGCGTCGGCCCCGGCGATCACGTCCGCCATCACGTCCAGCCACTTGGCGGTCAGGAGCATCGACCGCATCCGGTAGCCGGCGGCCAGGGCCCGGCGGATGACCTTCTCGCCCTCCGCGATGAACAGGCCCTCGGCGGGTTCGCGGCGGCGGCGGAGTTCGACGTCGGTCAGACCGGTGTAGTCGCCGAGGCGCGGGTCGGTGGGGTCGGTGATGGTGCTGGGTTCGGACACCCTGCGATCTTGCCAAGCCGGGGTGGCGAAGGCCAAACGGCCCAGGGCGGCACGTGCCGGCCTTGGCCTGCAGGTGTATCGAGTGCAAATATGACGTATGGCCCGTTTTCCGGGCCGATCATGGGCTCCGTCGGCCTCTGGCACATCCGGTTCCGCCACCTCCCCCCGTGCCGCTGGTTCCGCCGGCTCATCCGGTGGGCGCCCACACGGTCGGCAACAGCAGCCGAAAGGGGCTCGGCCGAGGCCGGTGAAGCGCCGGTCGGTGGCCGGGCAGGTCTTCGCGCTGCAGGTGGTGGTGGTGCTGCTGCTGGTCGCCGCCGCCGTGGTCGCGCTGGTGGTGCAGTCCCGCAAAGACGCCCAGCACGAGGCGACCAACCGGTCGGTGGCGGTCGCGCAGACCTTCGCCAACTCGCCGGGCATCGTCGAGGCGCTGCGCTCCCCCGACCCGACCGCGATCCTGCAACCGAAGGCCCAGGCGGCGGCACTCAACGCGGGGGTCGACTTCATCGTCGTCCTCAACACCGACGGCATCCGCTACACCCACCCCAATCCGGCCCGGATCGGCCAGAAGTTCGTCGGCGACTACCAGCCCGCACTCCAGGGACAGGTGGTGACCGAGCACGTCAACGGCACGATCGGACCGCTGGTCCAGGCGATCGTGCCGGTCCGCGCACCGGACGACTCGGTGGTCGGCATGGTCTCCGCCGGGGTCACCATCGCCAACATCAGCAGCGCGAGCGAACGGCAGCTGCCGGTGGTGCTCGGCGCCGCGGCGCTCGCCCTCGGGCTGGCCACCTGCAGTACGGCCCTGGTCAGCCGGCGACTGCGGCGACAGACCCACGGGCTGGGCCCCGCCGAGATGACCCGCATGTACGAGCACCACGCGGCGGTGCTGCACGCGGTGCGCGAGGGTGTGCTGATCGTGGCGGGCGACGGGCGGCTGCTGCTCTGCAACGACGAGGCGCGCCGGCTGCTGGACCTGCCGGCCGACGCCGAGGGCCGGCTGGTCACCGACCTCGGTCTGGACCGGGCGCCCGAGGAACTGCTGACCGCCAACCGGCCGGTCACCGACGAGGTGGTGCTGGCCGGCGAGCTGCTGCTGGCCGTGAACGTCCGGCTGACCGACCGCGACGGCGGGCCCCCGGGCTGCGTCGCCACCCTGCGTGACTCCACCGAACTGCTGGCGCTGTCGGGGCGGGCCGAGGTCGCGCAGCGGCGGCTGCGGCTGCTGTACGACGCGGGGGTGACGGTGGGCAGCTCGCTCGACGTGACGCGGACCGCCCAGGAGCTGGCCCAGGTGGCGGTGCCGCGGTTCGCCGACTTCGTCAGCGTGGACCTGGCCGAGCAGGTGCTGGAGGGCGACGAACCGCCGCAGGGGCAGACCCTCGGACGGGTGCGGCGGGCGGCTTTCAGCGGTGTCCGGGACGACTCGCCGTTCTATCCGGTCGGCACCGTGCTGGAGGTCGTGCCGGAGACGCCGCTGGCGGGGGCGCTGGACAGCGGGATGCCCGGGTTGGAGCCGCGGCTCGCCGAGGCGGACGGCTGGCGGGCCCAGGACCCGGAGCGGTCGGCGCAGGCGTTGGAGTACGGGGTGCACTCGCTGGTGCGGGTGCCGCTGCGGGCGCGCGGGGTGCTGCTCGGGGTCGCGCGGTTCTGGCGGGCGGACCGGCCGGAGCCGTTCGACGAGGAGGACCTGGCGCTGGCCGAGGAACTCGTCTCGCACGCCGCGGTCTGCATCGACAACGCCCGCCGCTACACCCGCGAGCACGCGATGGCGGTGACGCTGCAGCACAGCCTGCTGCCGCGCAGCCTGCCCCCGCAGAATGCGCTGGACGTGGCGCACCGGTACCTGCCGGCGCAGGCCGGCGTGGGCGGGGACTGGTTCGACCTGATCCCGCTGCCCGGCGCGCGGGTCGCGCTGGTGGTCGGGGACGTGGTGGGGCACGGGTTGCACGCGGCGGCGACGATGGGGCGGCTGCGGACGGCGATCCACAACTTCTCGACGCTCGACCTGCCGCCGGACGAGTTGCTCGGACATCTGGACGAGCTGGTCAACCGGATCGACCAGGAGGAGTCGGCGACCGGCGGGTCGGCGGCGGTCACCGGCGCGACCTGCCTGTACGCGATCTACGACCCGGTGTCCCGGCGCTGCACGCTGGCCAGTGCGGGGCACCCGCCGCCGGCGCTGGTCGGGCCGGACGGCCGGGTGGAGTTCCCGGAGCTGCCGACCGGGCCGCCGCTGGGGCTGCGCGTGCTGCCGTTCACCACGGCCGAGCTGGAGGTGGCGGAGGGCAGCCGGCTGGTGCTGTACACGGACGGGCTGGTCGAGGACCGCGAGCGGGACATCGACGAGGGCCTGGAGCTGCTGCGGGCGGCGCTCACCGGGCCGCCGCGGACACCGGAGCAGACCTGCGCCGACGTGCTGGGCGCGATGCTGCCGGCGCGGCCGCAGGACGACATCGCGCTGCTGGTGGCGCAGACCCGGGTGCTGGCCGCCGACCAGGTGGCGGAATGGGAGGTCCCGTCCGACCCGGCGGCGGTGGGCGGGGTGCGGGCGGCGGTGGCCGAGCGGCTGGAGCAGTGGGGGCTGGACGAGGCGGCGTTCGTCACCGAGCTGATCCTGAGCGAGCTGGTCACCAACGCGATCCGGTACGGGCGAGGACCGATCCGGGTCCGGCTGCTCCGTGACCGGGCGTTGATCTGCGAGGTGTCCGACGCCAGCAGCACCTCGCCGCATCTGAAGTACGCGGCCACGACCGACGAGGGCGGGCGCGGGCTCTTCCTGGTCGCGCAGTTCGCGGACCGCTGGGGTACGCGCTACACGGCCAGTGGCAAGGTCATCTGGACGGAGCAGCCGCTGGAGTGATCACGGCTGAGCGGCGGTGTGGGGGGGCGGGTGTGCGGCGTGGGGGGGGGGGCGGGGCCCCCGGCCCCCCCCGCCGCCGGGACGGGGTGCACCGCGCCGCCGTCCGGCGGGGGGCCGTAGGGTGAGCACGTC
>NZ_JBHYYB010000067.1:5087-49292 GCF_042752535.1 Kitasatospora sp. NPDC059327
CTCGCCCCGTTGCGTTTTATCTCGCGTGGGTGGTGCTGGGGGGTGTGTCGGGGGGCTGTGTTTTGCTGGCCTCCGCTCCCACCCACGCCAAGCCTCTGCTGTTTGCAAAGGCGCACTTTGCAAACAGCAGAGGCGGGCCCGGGCCACCACCTGCTCGGTCGCGGCGCCGGGCCCGCACGCCCGGAGATGTGCCCGGAGCCCTGCCCGGAGACGTGCCCGGAGACGTGCCCGGAGCCCTGCCCGGAGCCCTGCCCAGAGGCGTGCCCGGAGGCGTGTCCGGAGGCGTGCCGCCGGACCGGCGCGGGGGGGCTCAGGCGGGGAAAGCCGGGAGGGTGGGGAACGCGGGGGCCAGGACGTTGACCACGTCGCCGATGACGATCACGGCCGGCGGCTTGATCCGCTCCGCCTCGACGGTGGCCGCGACCGTGGCGAGCGTGGCGTCCACCCGGCGCTGGGCCGCCGTGGTGCCCTCCTGGACGACGGCCACCGGCGTGTCGGCCGGGCGGCCGCACTCGATCAGCTTGTCCGCGATGGCGCCGATCTTGTCGACAGCCATCAGCAGGACCAGGGTGCCGGTCATCCGCGCGACGGCCTCCCAGTTGGTCAGCGACCGTTCGTCGGCCGGACCGACGTGCCCCGAGATGACCGTGAACTCGTGCGTCATCCCGCGGTGGGTGACCGGTACGCCGACCGCCGCCGGGACGCTGATCGAGCTGGAGATCCCCGGGACCACGGTGACCGGCAGTCCGGCCTCCGCGCAGGCCAGCAGCTCCTCGCCACCGCGCCCGAACACGTACGGGTCGCCGCCCTTGAGCCGGACCACGAACTTGCCGGCCTTGGCGTGCTCGATGAGCGTCCGGTTGATCGCCTCCTGGGCCATGAACCGCCCGTACGGGATCTTGGACGCGTCGATCACCTCGACGTGCTCGGGCAGCTCGGCGAGCAGCTCGCGCGGGGCGAGCCGGTCGGCGACCACCACGTCGGCGTCGGCGAGCAGCCTGCGGCCGCGCACGGTGATCAGGTCGGGGTCCCCCGGACCGCCGCCGACCAGGGCCACGCTGCCCGCGCCCGACGGCCGGGAGGCGCCGCCGACCCCGTGCGCGCGGTACTGGCGGGCGGCCAGCGAGCCGTCCCGCAGACCGTCCACGATGGCGTCGCGCAGGCCGGCGGAGTGCCGCGGGTCGCCGGTGAGGACGGCGACCGTGGCGCCCGCGTCGCGGCCGCTGGCCGGGGTCCAGGCGGTGGCGGCGGCCGCGTCGTCGCTGCGGGCGCAGAACACCCGCTCGCGCTCCGCCTCGGCGCTGACCGCCCCGTTGACCGCCGGGTCGTCGGTGGCGACCAGCGCGTACCAGGTGTCGGCCAGGTCACCGTCCTGGTAGCGGCGCCGGTGCCAGGTGACCTCACCGGCGTCGGCCATCGCCTGGACGGCGGGGGTGGTGGTCGGCGATATCAGGTGCAGGTCCGCGCCGGTGGCGATCAGCGCGGGCAGCCGGCGCTGGGCGACATGGCCGCCGCCGACCACGACGACGCGGCGTCCGGCGAGCAGCAGGCCGACCGGGTACGGGGTCCGGCCCTCGGTGCCGGGGTGCGGGTTGGGCGCGGTCATCGGCGGAACTCCTGGATCAGGGTGAGGGTGCGGTGGGGGTACGGCGCGGCACCGCTCCGCGCGCCGGCGCGCCCTCGGGCCGGTACACGGAGCGGTGCGGGCGGATGTCAGGCCTTCTCGGTGACCCCGGCGGAGTCGAACGTGGCTACATCGTGCATCGCCCGGGCCGCACTCTGCACCAGCGGGAGGGCCAGCAGGGCGCCGGTCCCCTCGCCGAGCCGCAGGTCGAGGTCGATCAGCGGACGCAGGCCGAGCTTGGCCAGCGCGGCCTGGTGGCCGGGCTCGGCGGAGCGGTGGCCGGCGATGCAGGCGGCGAGCACCTCGGGAGCGATCGCCTTGGCGGCCAGCGCGGCCGAACCGGCGATGACACCGTCCAGGATCACCGGGGTGCGCAGCGACGCCGCGCCGAGCAGGAACCCGGCGATGGCCGCGTGCTCCAGGCCGCCGACGGCGGCGAGGACGCCGATAGGGTCGGCCGGGTCCGGCTGGTGCAGGGCGAGCGCGGCGCGGACGACCTCGACCTTGCGGGCGTGGGTCTCGTCGTTGATACCGGTGCCGCGACCGGTGACCTCGGCCGGGTCGAGCCCGGTGAAGACCGCGATCAGGGCGGCGGAGGCGGTGGTGTTGGCGATGCCCATGTCGCCGGTGACCAGGGCCTTGTTGCCGGCGGCCACCAGGTCGCGGGCGGTCTCGATGCCGATTTCGAGGGCCTTGAGGGCCTCCTCGCGGGTCATCGCCGGGCCCTGGGTCATGTCCCCGGTGCCGGGCCTGACCTTGCGCGGCAGCAGGCCGGTGGTCCGGCCCTGCTGGATGGCGTCGGGCAGTTCGGCGGCGACCCCGACGTCGACCACACAGACCTCGGTGCCGATCTGCTTGGCGAAGGCGTTGATCACCGCTCCGCCGGCCAGGAAGTTGCCGACCATCTGGGCGGTGACCTCCTGCGGCCAGGGGCTGACGCCCTGGGCGTGGACGCCGTGGTCGCCAGCGAAGATCGCCACGCAGGCGGGCTCCGGGATCGGCGGCGGGCACTTGCGGGAGAGCCCGGACAGCTGCGCGGAGATGATCTCCAGCATGCCCAGCGAGCCGGCCGGCTTGGTCATCCGCTTCTGACGGTCCCAGGCCTCGCCGAGCGCCTTGGCGTCGAGCGGGCGGATCCCGCGCAGGGTCTCGGACAGCAGGCTGTGCGGCTCCTCGCCGGGCAGCGCGCGGTTGCCGTACTGCTCCTCGTGGACGACCCAGGAGAGCGGCCGCTTCTTGGCCCAGCCCTGCTGCTGGAGCTCGGGCTCGTCCGGGAAGGCGTCGACGTAGCCGACGCAGAGGTAGGCGACGACCTCCAGGTGCTCGGGCAGGCCGAGCTCGCGGACCATCTCCTCCTCGTCGAAGAAGCTCACCCAGCCGACGCCGAGGCCTTCGGCGCGGGCGGCCAGCCAGAGGTTCTCGACGGCGAGGGCCGCCGAGTAGGGCGCCATCTGGGGCTGGGTGTGCCGGCCCAGGGTGTGCCGGCCGCCGCGGGTGCGGTCGGCGGTGACCACGATGTTGACGGGCGTCTCGAGGATGGCCTCGATCTTGATTTCCTTGAACTGCTTGGCGCGGCCCTTGGGGAGCGAGTCGGCGTAGGCCTCGCGCTGGCGCTCGGCCAGTTCGTGCATCTTGCGGCGGGTCTTGGCCGAGCGGATCACGACGAAGTCCCAGGGCTGGGAGTAGCCGACGCTGGGCGCGGTGTGGGCGGCCTCCAGGACGCGGATCAGCACCTCGTGCGGGATCGGGTCCGGGCGGAAGCCGTTGCGGACGTCGCGGCGCTCGCGGATGACCTGGTGGACGGCCTCGCGGCCGGCGTCGTCGTACCCGGGGGCGGCCGGGCCGCGCGGCTCGGCGGGCTCCTCCACCGGCTCCTCGGCGGGCTCCACGGCGGCGGGCTCCACGGCGGCGGGCTCGCCGGCCTCGACCGCCTCGGGCTCCGCCTCGGTGGCCTCGGGCTCGGCCGGGTCCGTGGATCCGGCGGTGTCCGTGGATCCGGCGGTCTCGGCCTCGGGGGCGACGGCCTCGGCGGTGTCGGGCCCGGCTTCGGACTCGGCGGCCGGCTGCTCCGCGGGCGCCTCGGGGGTCGCGGGTGCGTCGGGAACGGTGTCGGTCTCCACAGCGGCGGTGGTCGTGCCGGCGGCCTCGGCCGGGGCCTCCTGCGACGGCTCGGCCTCCGCGACCACGACGGCCTGGCCGGAGGGCATCTCACCGGTGCCGACGGCGGTCTCGGCGGACACCTCGACGACGGTCCCGGTGTGCCCCTCGGCCTCGGCGGGCGCCTGGGCGGGGGTCCGGGTCTCGGCAGGGGCCTGGGCCTGCTCGTCGGCGCCCGCGGCCTGGATGTCGGCGGCAGGGTCTTCCGAGGCCTGGACGTCGGCCTGGATGTCCGAGGCCTGGATGTCCGAGGCCTGGATGTCCGAGGCCGGGGCTTCCGGGACCGGGGCCTCCGGGGCCACCTCGACGACGGGCCGCTCCGGCGCGGTGTCCGGGACCGGCTCGACGGCGGGAGCCTCGGTCTGCTCGGCGGCCGCTATGGGGGCGGACTGCTGCTCCGCGCCCTCGGCGAAGGCCTGGACCGGCTCCGTCCCCTCGATCTGCGGAAGGCCGTGCGGGGTGGGAGCGGCGAGGAAGGCGGAGATCCGGCGCGGCTGACCCGCCTGGGCGGCCGACGGCTGCGGCGCGGGCTGGACGGCGGCCTCGCCGGCCTGCTCCTCGGTGCCGGCCTGCTCCTCGGTGCCGGCCTGGGGAGCGGTCTGCTCGACGGCGGGCAGGCCGGCCGTCGCGGGGTCGGCGGCGGGCGCGGCCTGGGTCTCGGCGGGCTGCTCCGGCTGCCCGGTGGCGGGCGCCTGGGCCTGACCCGGCACGGGCTGGGCCTGCCCGGTGGACTGACCGTTCTGGTCGGCGTTCGGCTCGACGACGGGCTCCGCACCGGTCTCGGGCGCCGGCCCGGCGACGAGCGCCTCGGCGGCCACCGTCGCGTCGACGGCCGGACCGGCCACCGCCACCGCGTCCACCAGCTGCGCGGCCGCCTCGGCGACGGGGGCCTCGGTCTGCTGCGGGGCCTGCGGCGCGTCCTGGACCGGCGGGACGCCCTGCACGTCCGACAGCGGCTGGGCCGCCGGGGCCACCGGCTGCTGAGCCACCGGCTGGGCCGGCGCCAGGGGCGGGGCCGGCACGGGCGCGGCGGCCTGCGGCTCCGGCTGTCCGACGACGACCGGGATGCCGTGGGCGGGGGTGCCGCCCTGCGACGGGCCGCGGTCGGCGAGCGAGCGCACCGGGACCTGGCCGGTCATCAGCGACGGGTCCGGGATCGGGGGGCCGGCGTGCAGCGGGCGGCGGGGCTGCTGAGCCGCCGTCAGCGACTCCTGTCCCTGCGGCTGGCCCTGCGGCGGGAGCGGGTTCTGCGGGGCCTGGCCCTGGAGCGGCGCCGACTGCGGGTGCCCCTGGAACTGCTGGACGGCCGGGTCGGCCGCGCCGAGCAGCGGCGGCTCCAGCGGCGGCCAGGAGGGCTCGACCGGGGTGCCGGGAACGCCGTGCTGGTCGCCGGGGCCGGCCACCGGCGGCTCGCCCCAGGAACCCTGCGGACCGGGCATCAGCAGCACGTCGTCCTCGTCGTCCAGGAGGTCCGGCTGGTCGGGCTGGTCAAGGAAGTGGAACGCGGGGCGCGGGGCGCCCGGGTCGGCTCCCCAGCCCTCGCCGGGAGCGCCCTGGACGCCGTAGCCGGTCGCGCCGAACGGCTGCGGCGGGCCGACGAGGCCCTGAGCGGGAACCGTGCCGATGCCCTGCGGCACCGCACCGGGCAGGCCGTTCCCCGGCGCCGCGGGGTTCGGGATCAGCGCGGGGTTCGGGATCGGGCCGCCGTCCAGCGCGACACCCTGCACGGGTGCGACGCCCTGCACGGGTGCGGCGGTCGCGACGCCCTCCGGGCCGCCGAGTGGGTCGGACCCGGCGAGCAGGTGCTCCGGCAGTCCCTCGTTCGGGACGTGGCCGCCATCGGTCATGTCAAAGCTCCTTCCAGGCCGCTGCCGCGCCCTTGGCGACGCGATCACCGACCGCAGCGCCCATCCGCACGGGCCAGGCCTTGCAACCGGCCCGCCCCTCAACCACACGCGGCCGCCGCGCCGAGGCGCTGCGGCCGAAGTCCTTCCGGCGCGCTGCGGCACCCCGGCCCGCGCACCACCCGGGTGGGGCGGCGCGCCATCTGAAACAACGACGAGGCGGGGCAACCGGCAACGACCGCACCGGACCCTACGGCATTCTCCAGGTCCGGCACGCGGCCCGTCGAATTGCCCACACTCCGAGCCGTTCCGGGTTGCACCGCGTCAAAAAGGCGACAAACCGACCGGATCGGGCGGGCCACCGGACGCCGCAGCCGTCCCGGACGCCACACTACCGGCCCGGCGCCACCACCTCTCGAATCGGTGTCCGGATGCGACCTGGATCACCGCCCGGGGCCCGGAATCACCACCGCGGCGACCGGTGGGCCGCACCTCGCCTTCACACGATCTGCTCACCCCAGAGCAGGAGCACACCGGGCTCCCCCGCCGCGAGCCCCAGGCCACCGTCGGGTCCGGCCGGTCGCAGCGGCGTGAACTGCAGCAACGCGCCGTCGGCCCGGTAGCCGGCCGCCACCACGGCGCGGCGGATCTCCTCCGCCTCGGCGAGGGTGCGGGTCACCGCCACGAACCGCTCGGGCCGACGGGCCAGGACGGCACGCACCACCGCGATGCCACCGGCCTCGACGACGGCCGCGTCGGGCTCCGGCAGTCCGCCGAGCACCTCCGGGCCGGAGCCGTGGACGGTCTCCACCTCGACGCCGAACCGCCGGGCGTTGACGGTCAGCCGGGCGCAGGCGGAGCGGTCGGCCTCGACCGCGACGACGGCCGCGCCGAACCGGGCGGCCTCGACGGCGAGCGCGCCGCTGCCCGCGCCGACCGACCAGACCAAGTCCCCCGGGCGGGCGCCGAGCCGGGCCAGCACGAGGGCGCGCGCGTGCGCGGGCAGCGCCTCCGGTGCGCCGGGCGCGTCTTCCGCGCGCCCGGCGCCCGTGTAGGCGTCGCCGGGGAGCGCCCAACCGCGGTCCGGGCCGGGGTAACCGACCGGGCGTCCGGCCAGCCAGCCGGCCGCCTCGCCCACCGCGCCCGCCTGCGGGCCGCCGCTGTTGCCGCCGATGACCAGCACCACGTTCGGATCGCGCCAGCCGTGGTCGGCGACCCGGTCGGAGGTGAGGACGGTGACGTCCTCCTCGGGGGTGCCGAGGGACTCGCAGACCACGAAGGTGCGGTGCACCCCGCGCAGCATCAGGGCGAGTTCGCCCGGCCCGGCGCCGGGCGCGGTGAGCACGGCCACCTTGGGGTGGGCCCGGCAGATGTTCGCGGCGCGGCGCAGCCGTCCCCCGTGGGCGCTGACCACCTGGGCGTCCTCCCAGGGCATGCCGGCGCGGGCGAAGGCGGTGGCGACGGTGGAGACGGCGGGCAGGACTTCGAGTTCGAGGCCGTACTCGGGGCGGCGCAGGGTGCGTACGACGCCGAAGAACCCGGGGTCGCCCTCGGCCACGACGACGGCGGCGCCGCGGTGTTCGGCGATCCGGCGGGCCGCGAGCCGGACGTTGCCGAGGACGAGCCGCTCGGCGGCGGGGGGCACCGGGAGGGCGTTGAGCTGGTAGGGGGCGCCGGCCACCAGGGTGGCGGCGGCGAGCGCCGCGCCGGCGGCCTCGGTCAGCGGGGTGCCGTCCCACCCGATGACCGTGATCCGGTCAGCCATCTGCGGCCGTTCTCCCTCGCCTCGGTGCGCCGACATGCCGCGCCCGCGTACGGCGCCGCTGGAGAGGCTACCGGGTGTGTTCCCCTCCGCGCCGACATCTCGTACACATGTCCGGCAGTCGTCGGCCGCCGCTCCCCCGCCGGCCACCCGGCGGCCCGCCGGGCCGGGTGCGGCCGGGTCAGTCGCGCAGGACGTAGCGCTGGTCGCCGCGCCAGGCGCCGGCCGGCTCGGCCGGGTCCTCCATGTCCTCGGGGAGCAGGCTCCACAGGATGAGGTCGCTGCGGCTCTCGGTGCCGCGCCGCGGGCCGGCCGGCGCTCCCGCCCCGCCCGAGTCGCCGGAGTCGCCGCGGACTATCCAGGCACTGCGCAGCACGCCCTCGCTGATCGCGCCGACCTTCTGGGCGACCTGCTGGGCGGCGGTGTTGCCGGCGGCGGTGCGCATCTCCAGGCGCAGGAAGCCGCGGTCCTCGAACAGCCACTGCGCGGTGCCGAGGACGGCCTCCGGCGCGTAGCCCTCGCCGCGGGCCCAGGGGGCGGTGACGTAGGCGATCTCGGTGGCGCGCAACCGCCAGTCGGTGTTGCGCAGTTCGACCAGGCCGACCAGGCGCTCGGTGAGGTGTTCGGTGACGGCGAAGACGATGCCCCGGCCGGCCAGCCGGTGGGCGGGGGCGAGGGTGCGGGCGAGTTCGGCGGCGTAGGCCTCGGTGAAGGGGTACGGGAGGTCGGTCCAGTCGAGGACGAGTTCGTCGGCCATCATCGCGACCAGGCCGGAGGCGTCGTGCTCCGCAAGGGGGCGCAGCAGCAGCCGTTCGGTGCTGATGGCGGTCTCGGGGAAGCTCGCTGCCATGCCGTCTCTCCTCGCCGGGTCGTGGACACACCGTACGCCTCGCCGGTACTCCCGGTGTCGCGCGGTGCGCGGACCGCACGACGGTACGTCAGAACACGGTCGGTCAGGGCACCACTGGTGCATACTGCCCGACCGGGCCCCCGCCGAGGTGCGGCGGGGGCCCGGTCGTGGTGGCGCGGGTCGGCGGTACCGGGTGGGGCGCCGGTCAGAACGCCGGGATGACGGAGCCCTTGAAGGTGTCGTCGATGTACTTCTTGACCTCGGCGGAGTGGAGCAGCTCGGCGAGCTTCTTGACCCGGGGGTCGTTCTCCTTGCCCTGCTTGACCGCGAGGATGTTGGCGTAGGGGTTGCCCTCGGCCTTCTCCAGCAGCAGCGAGTCACCGGCGGGCTTGAGGCCCGCGTCGAGGGCGTAGTTGCCGTTGATGACGGCGGCGTCGAGGTCGTCGATGGAGCGGGGCAGCTGGGCGGCCTCCAGCTCCTTCCACTTGAGGTTCTTCGGGTTGGCGGTGACGTCGGCGGGGGTAGCGGCGGTGCCGACGCCGGCCTTGAGGGTGATGAGGTTGTTGTCGGCGAGCAGCTTGAGCGCGCGCCCCTCGTTGGTGGCGTCGTTGGGGAGGCCGACGGTGGCGCCGTCCTTGAGGTCGCCGATGGTCTTGACCTTCTTCGAGTACACGCCCAGCGGCTCCAGGTGGACCGGCTCGACCGAGACGATCTGGGTGCCGTGCTTCTTGTTGAAGTCCTCCAGGTACGGCACGTGCTGGAAGTAGTTCGCGTCGGCCGAGCCGTCCTGCACCGCGGTGTTGGGGGTCACGTAGTCGGTGACCTCCTTGATGGTGAGCTTGAGGCCGGCCTTCTCCGCGAGGTTGTCCTTGACGTACTTGAGGATCTGGCCGTGCGGGGTGGGGCTGGCGACCACGGTCAGCGGGGCGTTCGGGTCGGAGGAGCCGGACGAGCCGGAGCTTCCGCAGGCCGCCAGCGAGAGGGCGATGCCGGCGGTGGCGATGACGCTGGTGAACTTCAGGGCGTTGCGCACGAAAAGTGCCTTTCTGCGTGATACGGGGAGCCGCGTCCGGAGGCGGACGTCGGGAGGTCTAGGAGGCGACGAGGTCCTCGTCGGGGGCGGCCGGGGCCTTGCCGCGCCGGCCGAGCAGGCGGGTCCGGCCGCCGCCGCGGCCGCGGTTGGCGAGGCGGCCCACGGCCCAGTCGCCGAGCAGCTGGACGACGGTGACGATGATCACCAGTTCCGCGACGATGATCCACATGAAGGCGGTCTCGAAGCGGAAGTAGCCGTAGTTGATGGCGAGGGTGCCGAGGCCCCCGCCGCCGACCACGCCGGCCATCGCGGAGTAGCTGATCAGCGTGATGACCGTGGTGGTGACCGAGGCGACCAGGCCGGGCAGCGACTCGGGGAGCAGCGCCTTGCGGACGATCGTCCAGGTGGAGGCGCCCATGGCCTGCAGGGCCTCGACCAGGCCGCGGTCCACCTCGCGGACGGAGGTCTCGACGAGCCGGGCGAAGAAGGGGATCGCGCCGATGGTGAGCGGCACGGTCGCGGCCTCCCAACCGATGGAGGTGCCGACCAGCCAGCGGGTGAAGGAGATCAGGGCGATCATCAGGATGATGAACGGCACCGAGCGGACGATGTTCACGACCGCGCCGAGCACCTTGTTGACCGGCCGGTTCTGCAGCAGCCCGCCCTTGTCGGTGAGCACCAGCAGCACGCCGAGCGGCAGGCCGACCAGGACGGTGCCGACGGTGGAGACGCCGACCATCTGGAGGGTCTCCCAGGTGGCGGGCCACATCAGTTCCTGCATCTGGTCCCAGGTCATGCCACCGCTCCGTTCGCCGCGTCGAGCACGTCCACCTGCAGGCCCTGCTCGCGCAGGAAGCCGATCGGCACCACGTTGTCCTGGTGGCCTCCGGGGAGCTGGACCCGCATCCGGCCGACCATCCGGCCGGCGATGGTCTCGACGGCGGCGCCGAGGATGTTGATGTCGATCTGGTAGGTGCGGGCGAGCTGGGAGACGAAGGGCTGGGCGGAGGTGTCGCCCTGGAAGGTGATCTCCAGCACGGTGCTGCCGGGCCGGCCGGTGCCGAACTCGCTGAGCGGGAAGAGTTCGCGGGCGAGTTCCGAGCCGGGCTTGGCCAGCAGGTCGGTGAGTTCGCCGGACTCGACCACGCGGCCGCCGCGCATCAGGGCGGCGGAGTCGCAGACGGACTTGATGACGTCCATCTCGTGGGTGATCAGCAGGACGGTGAGGCCGAGCTGCTGGTTGAGGTCGCGCAGCAGCTTGAGGATCGAGCGGGTGGTCTCGGGGTCGAGGGCCGAGGTGGCCTCGTCGGAGAGCAGCACCTTGGGGTCGCCGGCGAGGGCGCGGGCGATGCCGACGCGCTGCTTCTGGCCGCCGGAGAGCTGGCCGGGGTAGCTGCGGGCCTTGTCGCCGAGGCCGACCAGGTCGAGCAGTTCGGCGGCCTTGCGGCGGCGCTCGGTGCGGTCCAGGCCGATGATCTCCAGCGGGAGTTCGACGTTCTGCTGCACGGTGCGGGAGGCGAGCAGGTTGAAGTGCTGGAAGACCATGCCGATCCGGCGGCGGGCCTCGCGCAGCTCCTTGCCGGCCCGGTTCTCGCCGCCGGCGAGCGCGGTGAGCTCGACGCCGTCCACGGTGACGGTGCCGGAACTGGGGCGTTCGAGCATGTTGACGCAGCGGATGAGGGTGGACTTCCCGGCACCGCTGGTGCCGACGACTCCGTAGACCTCGCCGGGGCGCACGTGCAGGTCGACGCCGGCGAGGGCGGTCACCTCGCGGCCGCGGGCGCGGTAGACCTTCGTGAGGTCCGTGGTGGTGATCACAGCTGCTTCCGTGGGTCGGGGGTGGACGGCGTTGGGCCGCCGGACCGGGTCGCGGTCGGCGGGACGGACGGTGTCGCACCAGGGGGGATCCGGACCTGCCACCTCTTGATCGTCGCCGCTGGCCGGGCGGGCCGCGCGACGGCGTGGCCCTTACGAGTCATCAGGGAGCGCCACCGGCCCGTGGGTGGGCAGGCGGAGGCGGTGGGTGGTGCCGTGGCAGGTGGGGTCTGCTCGCACGGACGGGAGCAGACCGGGTCTCGCTTCGGGGCGCGAGGGGGAGGACCCCGGCCGGCGGCCGGGGAGGGGACGGTGGCCCTCAGCGGTGACACATTCGACGACACATGGCGCGCTCACCTGCCGGCAGGGTGCCGGTGGGGGTCCATTTCGTCGTCGCAGTCATGTGAGCCAGTAAATCAGATGGGTCGATTTCGTCCCAACTATTTGGATCCGCTGTCCGCAATGCGGACAACAACCGCCATGAGCTGCGGCGATGCGGCTCGGCGCCGCCTCCGGATGGTCCGGATGGCGGCGGCGCCGAGCACTGCGGGGGGCGGGGGGCTCAGGCGGTGGCGGCGAGCGGCGCGACCGCCGGCTTCTCCAGGTGGACCAGGCTCGGGCCGCCCTCGACGTGTTCGACGGCGGTCTGGCGGTACCCCTGGCGGGTGTAGAGGCGCAGGTTGCCCACGCTGCGGTGGCCGGTGAACAGGCGGTAGGCGGTCACCGGGCGGCCGTCCGCGACCAGGCGGCGCTCCAGGGCCTCCAGCAGACGGCCGCCGAGGCCGTGGCCCCGCATCCGGGGGTGGACGACCAGACGCCCTATCCGGCCGATGCCGTCGGGGTCGATCCGGCCGCGGACGGTGCCGACCACCTCGTCGCCCAGCCGGGCGACCAGGACGTACTGCTCGGTGAGTTCGTCCCGCAGACTCCCCAGGGTCTGCGTCAGCGGCTCCAGGTTCCAGTCGCCGTAGAGCGCGGCCTCGCTCTGGTAGCCGAGGTACTGCAGCTTGAGGATCTGCTCCGCGTCCTCGGCGTCCGCCACCGAGATGATCACGCTCATGCCCATGTGCTGGGGCCTCCCCATCGTCGTGCCCGGCGCGCGAACGTGAGGGTGTCGCACCGGATGCCCTGCCGGAGGTGTCCCGGCCGGGGATCGGTCCTGGCCGGGGTGGCGCGCGAACGCACCGGTCGCGCGGCCCGGTGGGGCCACGGCGAGCACGGCACGCTCACGCTCAGTATCCGAGTGATCGCGTCGCCGTCAAGGGCTGCGTTCGCCAGCGCTCTACCCGCGTGTCAGCTGCTCTCAACCTTCCGGCCGTGCGACGTGGCGAGGGTCACGTCGCACGACCGGGAAGGGGCGGCGGGTCGCCCGGGGGCCTAGGGGTAACGCTCGGCGTGCAGGGCCAGCCGCAGACAGGCGAGGCAGCGGGAGCGGGTGGGGCCGATCGAGCCGCGCGGCATGCCGAGCCGCGCGGAGAGTTCGCGGTAGCTCGGCGGCGGGTCCTCGGCGAGGGCGGCGACGAGCTGCGGGCAGCGGCCGGGCAGGGCGGCCACCGCCTCCCGGACGAGGCGGCGCCGCAGGTCGGCGAGAACCACGTCCTCGGCGGAGGGGACGACAGGAAGGTTGGTGCACATACCGTGCATGACCGGCTCCGGGCCGGACCGGTTACGGCCGGCCCGGCGTGTGCGCGCGAAGGGGGCGCGGCGGTCGACCCGCCACGCCCCCTCGCGAGGAGTACCGCCCGGCGTCCGGGGCGTACCGCCCGGACCCGGTGTCAGCCCTGGACCCAGTCCTCCTGGAGCGCCAGGTCGGCCTTCACCTCGGCGAGCTGGACGGCCACCGCCGAGGGGGCCGTGCCGCCGCGTCCGCTGCGCGAGGCGATCGCGCCGTGGACGTTGAGCACCGTGCGCACCTCGGGCGTCAGGTGCGCGGAGATCCGCGCGAACTGCTCGTCCGTCAGGTCGGACAGCTCGATGCCCTGCTGCTCGCAGACCTTGACGCAGGCACCGGCGACCTCGTGCGCGACCCGGAACGGCACACCCTGCTTGACCAGCCACTCGGCGATGTCGGTGGCGAGCGAGAAGCCGGCCGGGGCGAGCTCCTCCAGCCGCTCGCGGTGCACGGTGAGGGTGGCCATCATGCCGGTGAAGGCCGGCAGCAGCACCTCCAGCGTGTCGCAGGAGTCGAAGACCGGCTCCTTGTCCTCCTGGAGGTCCCGGTTGTAGGCGAGCGGCAGCGCCTTCAGCGTCGCCAGCAGGCCGGTCAGATTGCCGATCAGACGGCCGGACTTGCCGCGGGCCAGCTCGGCGATGTCCGGGTTCTTCTTCTGCGGCATGATCGAGGAACCGGTGGAGAAGGCGTCGTGCAGGGTGATGAAGCCGAACTCCTTGGTGTTCCAGATGATCACCTCCTCCGCGATCCGGGAGAGGTTGATCCCGATCATCGCGGTGACGAAGGCGAACTCGGCGACGAAGTCCCGCGAGGCCGTCCCGTCGATGGAGTTGCCGACCGAGCCCCGCTCGAAGCCGAGTTCGGCGGCGACCGCCTGCGGGTCCAGGCCGAGCGAGGAGCCGGCCAGCGCGCCCGAGCCGTACGGGGAGACGGCGGTGCGGACGTCCCACTGGCGCAGCCGCTCGGCGTCCCGGCCGAGGGCCTGCACGTGCGCGAGGACGTGGTGGGCGAAGAGGACGGGCTGCGCGTGCTGGAGGTGGGTGCGCCCCGGCATGGCGGTGTGCGGGTGTTCCTCGGCCAGGCCGACCAGGGCGTGCTGGAGGTCCAGGATCAGCCCGCCGATGATCCTGGCGTGGTCGCGCAGGTACATCCGGAACAGCGTGGCGATCTGGTCGTTGCGGGAGCGGCCGGCCCGCAGCTTGCCGCCCAGTTCGGCACCGAGCCGCTCCAGCAGGCCGCGCTCCAGCGCGGTGTGGACGTCCTCGTCGGCGACGGTGCCGGTGAACGTACCGGCCTCGACGTCGGCCAGCAGCCGGTCGAGCCCGGCGATCATGTCGTCGAGCTCGGCGGGGCTGAGCAGCCCGGCCTTGTGCAGGACCCGGGCGTGGGCCTTCGAGCCGGCGATGTCGTACGGCGCGAGGCGCCAGTCGAAGTGCACCGAGGCCGAGAGCCGGGCCAGCGCCTCGGACGGGCCGTCGGCGTCGCGCGCCCCCCCGTTGGGGAGGGCGGCCTTGGGGGGGGGGGGGGGGGGGGGGGGGGGGGTGGGGGGGGGGGGGGGGCGCCCCGGGCGGGGGGGGGGCGGGGCGGGGGCCCGGCGGGTGGTCGGACGACCGGGCGGAGCGGATCAGCCGAGGTCGCGGCGGGCGGCGATCTTCGAGGACAGCCCGAAGATCTCGATGAAGCCCTTGGACATCGACTGGTCGAAGGTGTCGCCGGTGTCGTAGGTGGCGAGGTTGAAGTCGTACAGCGACTGGTCGGACTTGCGGCCGTTGACCACGGCCCGGCCGCCGTGCAGCACCAACCGGATCTCGCCGGAGACGTGCTGGTTGGCCTCGTTGACGAAGCCGTCCAGGGCGCGCTTCAGCGGCGAGAACCAGAGGCCGTCGTAGACCAGCTCGGCCCAGCGCTGCTCCACCTGCCGCTTGTAGCGGGCGAGCTCACGCTCGACGGTGACATTCTCCAGGGCCTGGTGGGCGGTGATCAGGGCGATCGCGCCGGGGGCCTCGTAGATCTCCCGGGACTTGATGCCGACCAGCCGGTCCTCGACCATGTCGAGGCGGCCGACGCCCTGGGCCCCGGCCCGCTTGTTGAGCTCCTCGATGGCCTGCAGGACGGTCACCTTGCGGCCGTCGATGGCGACCGGGACGCCGGCGTCGAAGGTGATGACCACCTCGTCGGCCTCACGCGGGGTGGCCGGGTTCTGGGTGTACTCGTAGACGTCCTCGATCGGGGCGTTCCAGATGTCCTCCAGGAAGCCGGTCTCGACGGCACGACCGAAGACGTTCTGGTCGATCGAGTACGGGGACTTCTTGGTGGTGGCGATCGGCAGGCCCTTGGCGTCGGCGAAGGCGATCGCCTTGTCCCGGGTCATCGCGTAGTCGCGGACCGGGGCGATGCACTTCAGCTCCGGGGCCAGCGACTGGATGCCGACCTCGAAGCGGACCTGGTCGTTGCCCTTGCCGGTGCAGCCGTGGGCGACGGTGGTGGCGCCGTGCTTCCGCGCGGCGGCGACCAGGTGCTTGACGATGGTCGGCCGCGAGAGGGCCGACACCAGCGGGTACTGGCCCTGGTAGAGGGCGTTGGCCTTGATGGCCGGGAGGCAGTACTCGTCGGCGAACTCGTCGCGGGCGTCCGCGACCTCGGCCTCGACGGCACCGCAGTCCAGCGCACGCCGGCGGATGACCTCCAGGTCCTCGCCGCCCTGGCCGACGTCGACGGCGACGGCGATGACCTCGGCGCCCGTCTCCTCGGCGATCCAGCCGATGCAGACGGACGTGTCCAGACCGCCCGAGTAGGCGAGTACGACGCGCTCGGTCACGGCTTTCTCCTTCACAACTGTGCGAACAGGCTTACGGCGATAGGCATAAGTATGCACTACACCGTATGGATTTCAAAACCCCTGCCGAGAAGTCGGCGACCCCGCGGTGGGACCGGGGGCCGAAGGGGCGGCGAGCGAGTGGTGACGGGGGTGGCGGCGCGGCTGGTGACGGCGTTCCGAGCGGCCGCGCCGGGGCGCCGCGCGGCCGGACCCGGGGTGTCCGGGCACGGGGTGTCCGGGCCCGGCCGGTGGCTACTGGGCCTTGGCCTGGGCGAGTTGCATCAGGTGGTCGGCGAGGGCCTGGCCACCGGACGGGTCGCGGCTGATCAGCAGCACGGTGTCGTCGCCGGCGATGGTGCCGATGATCTCGAAGACCTCGGCCTGGTCGATCGCCGAGGCGAGGAACTGCGCGGCGCCCGGCGGGGTCCGCAGCACCACGAGGTTGCCGGAGGCGGTGGCGGAGACCATGAGCTCGCCGGCCAGCCGGGCCATCCGGCCCTCGCTGGCCGACTCCCCCATCGGCGCGCGCGGCGTACGGTCACCGCCCTCGGCCGGGACGGCGTAGATGAGCGCGCCGTCCCGGTTGCGGATCTTCACCGCTCCCAGCTCGTCCAGGTCCCGGGAGAGGGTGGCCTGGGTGACCACCAGTCCGTCGTCGGCGAGCAGCTTGGCGAGCTGGCTCTGCGAGCGCACGGGCTGGCGGGTGAGCAGGTCCACGATTCGCCGGTGGCGCGCGGTGCGGGTCTGCGGGACCTGCGGCGTCGGCCCGGCGGCGGGCTGGTCGGCGTGGGGAACGGTCATGTGATTATTCTCCCGGACTACGCTCGGCGCGCATCGGCCGGGGCGTTCTCCCGCACCGTCCGGAGGATCGCCGGCAGGGCGGCCAGGAAGGCGTCCGCGTCCTGCTCGGTGAGCACCAGCGGCGGCGCGAGCCGCACCGCGTCCGGGACGGCGGCGTTGACCAGGAAACCGGCCTCCTGGGCGGCGGCCTGGATCCGGCCGGACACCGGCTCGGTCAGCACGATGCCGAGCAGCAGACCGGCCCCGCGCACGTGCGCGACCAGCGGGTCGTCGATCGCCTCGATCCCGTGCCGCAGCCGTTCGCCGATCTTGCGGACGCGCTCCAGCAGGCCCTCGGACTCGATGGTGTCCAGCACCGCGAGAGCGGCGGCCGCGACCACCGGGTTGCCGCCGAACGTGGTGCCGTGCTGGCCCGGGGTGAGCAGGTCGGCGGCCTCCCCGAAGGCGAGCACGGCGCCGATCGGCAGCCCGCCGCCGAGCGCCTTGGCCAGGGTGACCACGTCCGGCTCGACGCCCTCGGCGGCCTGGTGGGCGAACCAGTACCCGGTGCGGCCGATGCCGGTCTGGATCTCGTCCAGGATCAGCAGGGTGCCGGTCGCGCGGGTGATCTCGCGGGCGGCCCGCAGATAGCCGTCGGGCAGCGGGATCGCGCCGTTCTCGCCCTGGATCGGCTCCAGGAAGACGGCGGCGGTCTCGGTGGTGACGGCCGCGCGCAGGGCCTCGACGTCACCGAAGGGGACGTGGGTGACCTCGCCGGGCAGCGGCAGGAACGGCTCCTGCTTGGCGGGCTGGCCGGTCAGCGCGAGGGCGCCCATCGTCCGGCCGTGGAAGGCGCCCTGGAGGGCGACGATCCCGGTCCGGCCGGTGCGCCGGCTGATCTTGAACGCGGCCTCGTTGGCCTCGGCGCCGGAGTTGCAGAAGAACACCCGGCCGTCCCGGCCGGAGAGCGCGAGCAGCCGCTCGGCCAGCGCGATCGTCGGCTCCGCCATGAAGAGGTTGGAGACGTGGCCGAGGGTGGAGATCTGCCGGGTGACGGCCTCGACGACCGCCGGGTGGGCGGTGCCGAGGGCGTTGACGGCGATGCCGCCGAGCAGGTCGGTGTACTCCTTGCCGTCGGCGTCCCACAGCTTGGCGCCCTCGCCGCGCACCAGCGGGATCCGGGGGGTGCCGTAGTTGTCGGTGAAGGCGTGCTGCCAGCGGTCGGTGAGCCCCGCGTTGTCGCTGCTCCGCTGTGCTTCGGTCGTCATGCCAGTCCCCCGGTCACGGTCGCTTCGTCGTCCGGCACGACCATCGTGCCGATGCCTTCGTCGGTGAAGATCTCCAGCAGCAGGCTGTGCTGCACCCGGCCGTCCAGGACGCGGGCGGTGCCCACGCCGGAACGCACGGCGCGCAGACAGCCCTCCATCTTGGGGAGCATGCCGCTGGCCAGGTCGGGCAGCAGCTCCTCCAGCTCGGTCGCGCTGAGCTGGCTGATCACGTCGTCGGAGTGCGGCCAGTCGGCGTACAGGCCCTCGACGTCGGTGAGGACGACGAGCATCTCGGCGCCGAGCGCCACCGCGAGGGCCGCGGCGGCGGTGTCGGCGTTGATGTTGTAGACGTGCCCGTCGGTGCCCCGGGCGATCGAGGAGATCACCGGGATCCGGCCGTCGGCGATGAGCGCCTTCACCGCGCCGGCCTCGATGTTGACGATGTCGCCGACCAGGCCGATGTCGACCTGCTCGCCGTCGACCACGGCGTACCGCTTGACGGCGGTCATGGTGTGGGCGTCCTCGCCGGTCATGCCGACCGCGAACGGGCCGTGGCCGTTGAGCAGCCCGACCAGTTCGCGCTGGACCTGGCCGGCCAGCACCATCCGGACCACGTCCATCGTCTCGGGGGTGGTGACCCGCAGGCCGTTGGTGAACGAGGACTCCAGGCCGAGCTTGTCCAGCTGGGCGCTGATCTGCGGGCCGCCGCCGTGGACCACGACGGGGTGCAGACCGGCGTACCGCAGGAAGACGACGTCCTGGGCGAACGCCGCCTTGAGGCTCTCGTCCACCATGGCGTTGCCGCCGAACTTGACGACGACGGTCTTGCCGTGGAAGCGCTCCAGCCAGGGCAGCGCCTCGATCAGCGTCATGGCCTTGGGCAACGCGGTGTTGTTGCGGGCCTGTTCGCCCTTGGGTGCGATCTGCACGTGTCTGGTCCCCGGCTCGGTGGGCAGGCTGTCAGGTGGAGTAGGCGCTGTTCTCGTGCACGTAGTCGGCGGTGAGGTCGTTGGTCCACACCGTCGCGGCGGCCTCGCCGGCGTTGAGGCGGGCGGTGATGACGATCTCCCGGCCGGTCATGTCGACGAGGTCGCGGTCCTCCCCGACGCTGCCGTCCCGGCAGACCCAGACGCCGTTGATGGCGACGTCGAGACGGTCCGGGTCGAAGGCGGCGGAGGTGGTGCCGATCGCGGCCAGCACCCGGCCCCAGTTCGGGTCCTCGCCGTGGAGGGCGCACTTCAGCAGGTTGTTGCGGCTGATCACGCGGGCGACGTCGACGGCCTCCGCCTCGGTGGCGGCGTCGGTGACGTCGATCCGGATGTCCTTGCTCGCGCCCTCTGCGTCACCGATGAGCTGCCGGGCGAGGTCCGCGCAGACGGTGCGGACGGCTTCCTCGAACCCGTCCCGGTCCGGGGTGACGCCGGAGGCGCCGGAGGCGAGCAGCAGCACGGTGTCGTTGGTCGACATGCAGCCGTCGGAGTCGATCCGGTCGAAGGTGGTGCGGGTGGCGGCGCGCAGCGAGGCGTCCAGGGCGGCGGCGTCGAGGTCGGCGTCGGTGGTCAGGACGACCAGCATGGTGGCGAGGCCGGGGGCGAGCATGCCGGCGCCCTTGGCCATCCCGCCGACGGTCCAGCCGTCCCGCGTCACCTGCGCGGTCTTGTGGACGGTGTCGGTGGTCTTGATGGCGATCGCGGCGGCCTCGCCGCCGGCGGCGTCGAGCTCCCGGGCGGCGAGGGCCACCCCGGGCAGCAGGATGTCCATCGGGAGGCGGACGCCGATCAGACCGGTGGAGGCGACGGCCACCTCGCCGGCGCTGAGCTTCAGCTCCTCGGCGACCTTCTCGGCGGTGGCGTGGGTGTCCTGGAACCCGAGCGGGCCGGTGCAGGCGTTGGCACCACCGGAGTTGAGGACGACGGCAGCGACCCGGCCGCCCTTGAGGACCTGCTCGGACCAGAGGACCGGCGCGGCCTTGACCCGGTTGCCGGTGAACACGCCGGCGGCGGCCGGCGACGGGCCGTCGTTGACGACGAGGGCGAGGTCGGGGGTGCCGGAGGCCTTGATCCCGGCGGTGACGCCGGCGGCACGGAAGCCCTTCGCGGCGGTCACGCCGACGTTCCGGCCGGTGCTCGCGGTGCTGTCGGTCACGGTGCGACTCCGTTCAGGGGAAGGCCCAGCTCCTCGGGCAGGCCGAGGGCGATGTTCATGCTCTGCACCGCGCCGCCGGCGGTGCCCTTGACCAGGTTGTCGATCGCGCTGATCGCGATGATCCGCCCGGCACTCTCGTCCAGGGCGACCTGGACCAGGGCGGCGTTGGAGCCGTAGACGCTGCTGGTCTGCGGCCACTGGCCCTCGGCCAGCAGGTGGACGAAGGGCTCGTCGGCGAACGCCTCGGCGTAGGCGGCGCGCAGGCTCGCGCCGGTCACCCCGGGCTTCGCCTTGGCGGAGCAGGTGGCGAGGATGCCGCGCGGCATCGGCACCAGGGTGGGGGTGAAGGAGACGGTGACCGGTTCGCCGGCGACCGGCGTGAGGTTCTGCGACATCTCCGGGGTGTGCCGGTGCAGGCCGCCCACGCCGTAGGGGCTGACGCTGCCCATCACCTCGCTGCCGAGCAGGTGCGTCTTGGCGGCCTTGCCGGCGCCCGAGGTGCCGGAGGCCGCGACGATCACGGCCTCGGGCTCGGCGAGCCCCGCCGCGTACGCCGGGAAGAGCGCCAGCGAGACGGCGGTCGGGTAGCAGCCGGGGACGGCGATGCGGTTGCTGCCCTTGAGCGCGGCGCGGTGGCCGGGAAGTTCGGGCAGGCCGTAGGGCCAGGTGCCGGCGTGCGCGGAGCCGTAGAACTGCTCCCAGTCGGCGGCGGCCCGGAGCCGGAAGTCGGCGCCGCAGTCGACGATCAGCACGTTCTGGCCGAGGGCCTCGGCGACCGCGGCGGACTGGCCGTGCGGCAGCGCCAGGAACACCACGTCGTGGTCGGCCAGCACCTCGGGGGTGGTGGGCTCCAGGATCCGCTCGGCGAGCGGGATCAGGTGCGGCTGCAACGCGCCGAGCCTGGTGCCCGCGTTCGAGCCGCCCGTCAGCGCCCCGATCTCCACCTCCGGGTGGCCGAGCAGCAGGCGCAGCACCTCACCGCCCGCGTATCCGCTCGCACCGGCGACGGCGACTCGCAATGCCATGGCAGTTTCCCTCCTTGGTCGTAGCATGAATATACGCATCACGGAACATTCATGCAAGGGAGTGCCGAACCGGCCGCCGCGCGACCACCCGCGCACCCGAATGCCGGAGCGCACCCTTTCGCCGCGAGCGGTTCCCCACCTGGCGGCGACACGAGCTTAGGCTACCCTTAGTTGATCACGACGCACCGGGCCGCCGACCACACCGGGCCGGCACCCGGGCGGTTCACCGGCGGACCGCCCGCAGCACCACGAACTTCGGGTTGCCGGCGACGAGTTCGCAGTTCCCGAAGAGGCGGCGGAGCTTGACGTGGTAGCCGAGGTGCCGGTTGCCGACCACCCACAACTCGCCGCCGGGGCGCAGGGCACGGCGGGCACCGGTGAACATCCGCCAGGCGGTGGCGTCCGTGGTGGCCTGGTGGGAGTGGAACGGCGGGTTGTTGAGCACCAGGTCGACCGAACCGGCCGGGACGGCGTCGGTGTCGAGGGCGTCGGCGGTGAGGAACGCGGCCGGCGCGGCCGGCCCGAGGTTCGCGCGGAAGGTCGCCTCGGCGGAGGCGACGGCCTGGTGGGACTCGTCGACGAAGACCAGCTCGGCGCCGGGGCTCGCCAGGGCCGCCGCCGTGCCGACCACGCCGTTGCCGCACCCGAGGTCGACGACGCGGGCGCCGGGCGCGGCCGTCGGCAGGTGGCCGAGGAGGAAACGGGTGCCGATGTCCAGCCGCTCGGCGCAGAAGGTACCGGCGTGGTTGACCACCGTGCGCCCGGACGCCGGGCCGATGTCACCGGGCAGCGCGTAGCTGTGCGGCCAGGGATTGGGGCCCGGGTCCAGCGCCGGGTCGGGGGTGCAGAAGATCAGCCGGGCCTTGCGGACCGCGAGCGAGGTGCGGGTCGGGCCGAGGATCCGCTCGAAGAGCTGGAGGGTGGAGGTGTGGATCTCGGTGACCATGCCGGTACCGATCACCACCGTGCCGGGGTGCACGGCCGGTGCCAGGCGGTGCAGTTGGTCCTCCAGCAGCGCGAGGCTCTTGGGGACGCGGACCAGCAGGACGTCCACGCGCTCGGGCGGGGCGTCGCGGGTGGTGAGCAGCCGGGCGGCCGTGCCGGGGGCGGCACCGGCCCGGGCGAGGTTGGCGAGGGTGGCCTGCCGGCCGAGGTGGGAGTCGCTGATCTGGACCGGCACCGGGGCCGGGGCGGCGGTCGGCCCGGTGGCCGACGAGGTCGTCGGCAGGGTGGCCGGCACGGTGGTCAGCGCGGTGGTCAGCGCGCCCCAGCGGTCGCCGAGGACGACGACGGTGCGGCCGGCGAGCCCGGTGGCCTCGCCCCGCGCGCTGTCGGCCTCGCCGGCGAGGTGGCGCAGCAGGTACTCGTCGGCGGCGTCCCAGGCGCGCAGCCGCTCGCGCGGGTCCGCCGGGAAACGGGTGAGGTCGAGGGTGCCCCACGGGGTGGTGAAGGGGGTCGCGGCGGTGGGCGTGCTGAGGCGGTTCATCGTGATCTCAGGCTAGCCGACCGCCGGGCGGCGGCCGTCCCGACGGCCGATACTGGAGGGGCCCGACCGGAAGGCCCTGACCGGAAGGGGGTTGGGCGATGGACTGGAAGCTCGAAGTGGTGGTGGTCCCGGTGACGGACGTGGGCCGGGCCAAGGTCTTCTACGAGGAACAGGTCGGTTTCACCGTCGACCACGACACCCGGATCCGTGACGGGGTCCGGGTGGTGCAGCTGACGCCGCCGGGCTCGCGCTGCTCGATCGTGCTCGGTACCGGGGTCACGGACGCGCCGCCGGGGTCGATGAAGGGCCTGCAGCTCGTGGTGCCGGACATCGCCAAGGCGCACGGCGAGCTGGTGGCGCGGGGCGTCCAGGTGAGCCCGGTCCAGCACTTCGAGGCCGGCGCCCGGGTGGACGGCCGCGGCGGGGCGTGGAACTCGTTCGTCTTCTTCAACGACCCGGACGGCAACGGCTGGGCGGTCCAGGAGTCGCCGGCCGGGTAGCGGTGGGCGCACCCGGCCCCCGGAGCCCGACCCGCGCCTCCTCGCCCGTCCCCCGGCACGACGGCGGCCCGGCCCTGGGTAGGCTCGGAGGATGGTCGAAGACGAGGGAAGCGTCCGGGTGGACAGCTGGATCTGGTCGGTGCGGCTCACCAAGACGCGGGCGCTGGCCGCGGCGGCGTGCCGGGCCGGGCACGTGCGGGTGAACGGGGAGCGGGTCAAGCCCGCGCAGGCGCTGAAGTCCGGGGACGAGGTGCGCGTGCGCCAGGACGGCTACGAGCGGGTCGTCACGGTGAAGCGGCTGGTCCGCAAGCGGGTCGGCGCGGGTGTCGCGGCCGAGTGCCTGGTGGACTCCAGCCCGCCGAGGCCGCCGCGTGAGCTGCTGGCGGCGGCCGGTGAGCGCGACCGGGGTGCCGGCCGGCCCACCAAGCGGGACCGGCGGGAGTTGGACCAGCTGCGCCACGGGTAGCGACGGGGCCGGTCCGGCGCCGAGGGGCCGGACGGTTCGGGGCCGGTGGCCAGGGAGCGTCCCCGGCGTTTCTCGGGGTCCGTCGGGCCGGACCGAGGCTGTCAGGCCGGGGCGTCGGTGAGGACCTTGGCCAGGAAGGCGTCCAGGTTCGCCACCGTGCGGGCGACCAGCTCGTCCTGGGACAGCGACTCCTCGGGCCGGCTGACCAGCGCGGACTTCTTGAGCCCGCGCAGATAGAGCGAGCAGGACAGGTCGGCGCAGATGTAGGTGCCGACGGTGTTGCCCTCACGGCCGGAGACCCCGGCCCGGCGGGCGGCCAGCAGCGCCACGCCCGAGCCCGCGTGGGCGGAGAGGCAGAGCGAGCACACATTGGTCTTGGTCAGGCTGCGGCGCACCGTCGGCACCCGGAGCGTGACGCCGACCAGCGCACCGCCGTGCTCGGCGACCAGATAGGCGCGGTCGGGGGCGCCCTGGTCCCGCCAGCCGAGGAAGTCGAGGTGCTCCCAAGGGAGTTCGGCCAGGCCCCGGGGCAGGTTGAGCCGACGGGCCTCGCCCTTGGAACAGTTGACGAAGGAGCCGCGGATCTCGGCCTCGCTCAGGGGGTTCATGATCCGAAAAGTAACACCGCGGGCGCCGGGACGTCGCGGCATTTTCCACCGAACGCTCCCCCGGTGCGGCCGATGTCGCCCCGGAACGGGGGCCGGGTCGGGGGCGGACGCGAGTCGGCCCCGGTACCCGGAGCGGGTACCGGGGCCGACGGGGCCGCACGGCGGTCCGGACGGACGCTTCGGGCGGTCGGTCCGGGCCTTGGGTCCGGACCGACGGTGCGAGGGCCGACGGTGCGAGGGCCGACGGTTCAGGACTTGAACGCGACACCCGCGTAGGCGGAGACGTCCTGCCAGCCCTCGGGCAGTTCACCGGTCGGGACGTGACCGGCCTCGGAACGCCAGAGCGGGAGCTGGACGAGGCCGGGCCCCGCGAACCCGAAGTCGCCGAAGAACGGTTCGACGGCGGCCCGCGGCCGCAGCACCAACGGCGCGCTCGCGCTCCGGTAGATCCGGGTGCCCTCCGCCGCGCTCTCCCGGGAGGCGAAGTCGGGGCTGCCGTGCGAGAGGATCAGGGCGCTGCCGGGAGCGAGCACGTCGCGCAGGGTGCGGACGATCTCCTGGGCGCCGTCCTCGTCCCGGATGAAGTGCAGGACCGCCACCAGCATCAGGGCCACCGGCCGGCCGAGGTCCACGGCGGCGCGCAGGCCGGGGTGGTCGAGGATGGTCGCCGGATCGCGGAGGTCGGCCTCGATGACGGAGGTGTGACCGGTCTTGTGGCTCGCCAGCAGGGCGCGGGCATGGGTGGCCACGATCGGGTCGTTGTCGACGTACACCACGCGCGCGTCCGGGGCGACCCGGCGGGCCACCTCGCTGGTGGAGCCGACGGCGGGGATGCCGGTGCCGATGTCGACGAACTGCCGGATGCCCCGGCCGGCCACGAACTCGACGGCGCGGCCGAGGAATTCGCGGTTGGTGCGGGCCAGCAGCGGCAGTGCCGGGTAGGCGGCGATGGCGGCCTCGGCGGCCTTGCGGTCGGCCTCGAAGTTGTCCTTGCCGCCCAGGTAGTAGTCGTACATCCGGGCGGTGTGCGGGATACCGGTGTCCAGATCGGTCGGCGGCTCCCAGTCCTCGGCCTTCACCCAGTCCCAGTCCGTACCGACGTCCGTCGTCGTGGTGTCCTCGTGCATGCTGCTTCCGCCCCCTCGAAACTCACTGCCGAACTGCCTGCCCGTCACGCCGCCGGAGCCCCTCGGCGGGGCACCGGTCGTGGGCGGACCGACCCGCCGGACCCCACCCACACGGTGCGCGGTGATCGTATCCGACGACACACCGTCAAAACAGCGGGAGTTCAGGATTCCGCGACCCTCCGGAGCCGGTCCGTGAACGGGGTGTTCCACTGGCGGCGCCGCCGCCCCGAATCGCCCAGCGGTTTCACCGTCTCTATGCTGGCTGCCGATGACTGCCGACCGGATGACCGCCGACCGCCGCACCGTCCTGCGCGCCACCGCCAGGCTGGCCGCGCTGACCGCCGTCGGCGGGCTGCTCGGAGCCTGTGCCGGGGCCGCCCCCCGCCGGGCCGACCCGGGGGCGCTCGCCGTGCACCCCGGCACCGTGGACCCGGGCGGTGGCGACCCGGCGGCGGTCGACCCCGCCTGGGCGCCCGGCGAGGGCCCCGCCTCCCCCGCCCCGGCCGGCCCGCAGACGGCCGCCTCGCCCGCCGCGGCCACCACCACCGCGCCCCCGGCCCCGCCCGTGCTCACCCCGCTGGCCCCGGGCACCCCGGTCGAGGTGGCGTACGGACCGCGTACCGGCAAGAACGTCGCCCTGACCTTCCACGGCAGCGGGGACCCGAAGCTGGCCACCGCCCTGCTGGAGATCGCCGAGCAGCGCGGCGCCAAGCTCACGGTGATGGCCGTCGGCAGCTGGCTGGACCAGCAGCCGCAGATGGCCCGCCGCATCCTGGACGGCGGCCACGAGCTGGGCAACCACACCCAGAACCACCAGAACATCTCCGCGATGAGCCCCGACCAGGCGCGCGCCGAGATCGCCCAGTGCGCGGAGCGGCTGCAACGGCTCACCGGTTCGATCGGCCGCTGGTTCCGGCCGTCCGCCGCCCAGTACGCCACGCCGATGGTGCGCGAGCAGGCCCGGGCGGTCGGCTACGAGCACGTGCTCTCCTTCGACGTGGACCCGCGCGACTACAGCGACCCGAGCGCGGCCGAACTCCAGCGCCGGGTGCTCGGCTCGGTCAAGGGCGGCTCGGTGGTCGCGCTGCACATGGGCCACCAGTGCACGGTGGACGCGCTGCCGGCCATCCTGGACGGACTCGCCAAGGCGGGGCTCACCCCGGTCACGGCCAGCCGGCTCTGCGCCTGAGACCCCTCGCCGCGGGCCCGCCCGCCCACCGCCCGCCACCGGTCCCGCCGGGGCGCCCGTGCCATGCTGTCGCGCATGCGCTACATCATCATCGGGGCGGGTGCGGTGGGCGGCACGATCGGTGCCCGGCTGCACGAGGGCGGTCACGACGTCCTGCTGGTCGCGCGGGGCGCGCATCTGACGGCCCTGCGGGAGCGGGGCCTGCGGTTCGGCACCCCCGAGGGCTCCCGGACCCTGCGGATCCCGGTCACGGACGGGCCCGAGGGCGTCGACCTGCGGCCGGACGACGTCCTGCTGCTCGCCGTCAAGACCCAGGACACCGCCGCCGCGCTGGCCGCCTGGGCTCCGCGCCCGGTGGCCGGCGGCGGCACGGCCGGTGAGCGGCTGCCGCTGGTCTGCGCGCAGAACGGGGTGGAGAACGAGCGCCTGGCGCTGCGGCTCTTCCGCGAGGTGCTGGCGATGTGCGTCTGGCTGCCGTCCGACCACCTGGAGCCGGGCCGGGTCACCGCCGGGGGAACGCCGGTCAGCGGCGTGCTGCGGCTGGGCGGCCTCCCCGCCGGTGACGGCGGCGAGCGGGCCGCGGCGGTCGCCGCCGACCTGGCCGGGTCCGCGTTCGAAGCGACCGTCGACGCCGACGTGATGCGCTGGAAGTACGCCAAGCTGCTCAGCAACCTCGGCAACGCGCTGGACGCGGTGGCCGGCCGGGTCGACCGCGACCCGCTCGCCGGGCTCCAGCGGCGGGTGACCGCGGAGGGCGAGGCGGTGCTGGCCGCCGCCGCCATCCCCCACCACGACCCGGGCGAGCTGGTCCGGCCGGCCGGGGAGGTGATGCGGCAGGCCCCGGTCGCGGGGGCGGAGCGCAGCGGGGGCTCGTCCTGGCAGAGCCTGGCCCGCGGCACCGGTTCGATCGAGACGGACCATCTGAACGGCGAGATCGTGCTGCTCGGCCGGCTGCACGGGGTGCCGACACCGCTCAACGAGGCCCTGCAGCGGCTCGCCGGCACCTTCGCCCGGACCGGGCGCCGCCCCGGGTCGCTCACCGCCGAGGAGCGGGCCGCGCTCGCGGCCCTGTGACGACGGCAGGAAACCGCCCGGGGCCGCCCGGCACCGCGAGCGGGGTCAGCCCAACGGGTCGTCGGGCCCGTACGGGCGCAGCCGAAGCGTGCGGGCGTCGGTGGCGCGGATCTCCTCGGCCCGCCGGACCAGCTCCTCCAGGTTGTCCCGGCCGGCGTGGATGAACCGGCCGTGCAGCGCGTCGAAGCGGCCCCGGGCGGCGTCCACCGTCACCGCGACCATGTACGGGATCGAGCCCCAGGTCTTCATGGACCGGAACATCGGCATACCGGCGGTCATGTCGGTGGCGACCGCGCCCGGGCTGATGTCGAGGATCACCACGCCGTGCTCGGCGAGCGGGTCGGCCAGGTTGTCGGAGAGCCGCAGCAGCGCGCTCTTGGAGGTGGCGTACGCGGTGTAGCGGCCGTCGGGGCGCAGGGCGAAGCCGGTGTTCAGGTTGACCACCCGGCCGGCCCGGCGCTCGACCATGCCCGGCAGGACGCAGCGCAGCAGGTTGTAGGGCCCGCGCAGGTTGGTCTCGATCACCTGCCACCAGTGGTTGGCGTCGGTCTCCCAGAGCGGGACCTCGGTGCGGTCTACCTGGCCGGCGTTGTTGACCAGCAGGTCGATCGGGCCGAGGTCGCGCTCGACGACGCGGACGGCCTCGCGGACCGAGCCGGGCCGGGTGACGTCGGCGGTGACGGCGACGCCGCGGGCGCCGTGACGGGCGCACTCCTTGAGGGCCTCGGTGAGCGTCTCGTGGGTGCGGCCGACCAGGCCGACGGCCATGCCCTCGGCGGCGAGGCCGACGGCGATCTCCCGGCCGATGCCCCGGCCGGCTCCGGTGACCAGGGCGACCTGTCCTGTGAGCGATCCCGTCGGCATCCCCTGCTCCCTTCGCGTGGCCCCCGACCGACCCGCATTCTGTCCGGCGGCGCGGGTGCGGGCGCCCGGGCGCACGGGCCCGCCGACCGGGGCTCACCTGTTCGGAGCAGCGGCCCGGCGGGCGGACTCAGCCGGGGAGGGGATGACCTACTGGCCAGTACGGAGTAGTAACGTCGTCGGGGCGGTGCACCGGTGCGCACATACCGGTGCACCCACCCGCTGAACAGCAGCTTCCTGGGACACCTGTCGCTGGGGGATCCCAGCACCACCGAAGGGCAACTGAGTGAGTGACATCGCGCGCGTCGGAGTGATCGGCTGCGGTCTGATGGGGTCGGGCATCGCGGAGGTGTTCGCCCGGGCGGGGCTGGACGTCCTGGTGTCGGAGGCCGGCGGAGAGGCGCTGGAGTTCGGCCGCACCCGGCTGACCAACTCCCTGGAGACGGCGGTCAAGCGGGGCAAGCTCAGCCCCGAGGACCGTGACGAGGCACTGGCCCGGCTGTCCTTCACCACCGACCTGGCCGACTTCGCCGACCGCGACCTGGTGGTCGAGGCGGTCGCCGAGCGTGAGGACATCAAGGTCCAGATCTTCCAGACGCTGGACCAGGTCGTCGAGCGCCGGGACGCGATCCTGGCCTCCAACACCTCGTCGATCCCGATCGTGAAGCTGGCCGCCGCCACCTCCCGCCCGGAGCAGGTCATCGGCCTGCACTTCTTCAACCCGGCACCGGTGCAGAAGCTGGTCGAGGTGATCCCGACGCTGACCACCTCGGCGGCCACCACCGAGCGGGTCGAGGCCTTCGCCTCCCAGGTGCTCGCCAAGGAGCCGATCCGCGCCCGTGACCGGGCCGGCTTCGTGGTGAACGCGCTGCTGGTGCCGTACCTGCTGTCGGCGGTGCGGATGTTCGAGTCGGGCGTGGCGACCGCCTCCGACATCGACAAGGGCATGGAGGCCGGCTGCGCCCACCCGATGGGCCCGCTGCGGCTGTGCGACCTGATCGGTCTGGACACCATCGTCTCGATCGCCGAGTCGATGTACGACGAGTACAAGGAGCCGCTGTTCGCCGCTCCCCCGCTGCTCTCCCGGATGGTCGACGCGGGTCTGCTGGGCCGCAAGTCCGGCCGCGGGTTCTACGACTACACCGCGAGCGCCTGAACCCGGCGGGGAACGGTGACGGGGCCCGGGAGCGGTATCCAGCTACCCGGGCCCCTGAGGTGCCACCCAATTGCTCGCGCCGGCACGTTTAAGGGTGTGGGTCATTCTCACAGCATCGCGCTTTGCCATTGAAGCTACCGCGCCACGAAAGAGGCGCAGACGGGAGTCGAACCCGCATCCGACGCTTACAGCACACACCCGGTCGATCCGGCGCTCGGCGGCGAATACTGAGCCTGGAGCGAGAGTCTGAGTCTTAAGGGGCGCCTCTGCCGTGTTGGGCCACCCCGGCCCGAAGTGCCGGGGGGAGGACTCGAACCTCCACGTTCTCCCCTGATGTCAGCTTCAACTTCAGTATCAGCTTGCGCTCTTCGCGCCACCCCCGCTCTCATACGGGGGCGATCAGGAGGCTACCCGAAGAGGTAGCCGAAAACCGCGTCGCCGACCCTGCGGTCGGTGACCTCGGAGCCGTTGGCCTCCTCGCGGGCGAACTGGACGGCCTGCTGGAGCTTCTCGACCCGCTCCACCAGCTCGTTCACCCGCCGGGCCGCGAGGGCCCCGGAGAACTTGACGGTCGTCCAGTAGCCGACGGCGATGTCCTCGTAGTACACCTCGACCTGCGCCGGGTGCTTCTCGGTCGCCTCGGCCTTGACGTGGTTGCGCGGTACCTTCTTGGTGCGGATGGTACGCACCGCCTCGGTCTTCCAGGAGTCCGTGGAGGCGTCGTGGTGCCAGGCCTCGGAGGCGTCCAGGACCGGCAGCTTGCGGACGAAGGTGCGCAGGTCGGTGAGCTGCTTCTCCAGGAAGAGCAGGTAGGTGACCGGTACGTCGGCGACGAGCGTCCGGCCGTCGACCACGACGTCGGCGCGGGCCTCGGTGTTCGCCCAGTCCTTGGTCGCGGTGACGTCGAAGAGCCGGGACAGCGTCGCGGCGGTGGTCCGCAGGACGTCCTCGGCCTTCACCTGGACGCGGGTGGACTCCGGGGGAAGCTGCTCCCCCTCCTCGTCCTTGGGCTGGTACGTCCGGGAGATGCCGGCCAGCAACGCGGGCTTCTGCACCTCCTGGTGGGACTGCGTCAGCTCCTGGAAGGACTTGGACTTGACGCCCTTTTCGACGGCGATGATCTGGTTCAGCTTTGCCACGTCGCCGAACGTATCAGCGGGCGCGGCCGGGTGTCACCCGATATTCGGGCGGCCGCAGAGGCCGGGCGAACGGCCTCCGCGACCGGTGCGGCTCAGCTGTTGATGGCGTAGCTGTCGCCGTAGACCTTCCACTTGAGCGGGGGGTTGAGGTCGAAGTTCTTGGCGTTGAGGAAGACCAGCTGCTCGGTGTCGACGCGGCTGGTGTCCGAGTGCGCCTCCTCCAGCTTCATGGCGGCCTTGCGGGCGTCCAGGAAGGCCTTCAGGTAGGTGGCCTCGTCGCCGCCCTGGGCGGGGGACTTGGCCTTCTTCAGGGCGTTCTTGCGGATGGTGCCGAAGCCCGCCGGGTCGAAGCCGCCGCCGTGCATCACGATGGCGTCGTAGTAGGCGAACTGGCCGAGCGCGCGCAGGCCGTCGGCCTTGGCCTGGCTGACGGCGGGGTTGAAGTAGACCCGGTCCCGCTCGTCGTTCTGCGCCTGCTGGAAGACGCCGTCCTTGGCGGCGGTGGCCCAGTCCTTCTCGAAGGCGCTGCCCAGGCCGGTGTGCGACTCGGTGCCGTTCACCTTGCGCAGCGCCGGCAGGTACTTGGCCAGCACGTTGCCGGGCTTGAGGTCGGTGTAGTGCTCGACCAGGTCGAGCATGTCGCCGGTGCCGGAGCAGAAGCCGATGATGCCGGCGGTGTAGCCGCGGCCGTCACCGATGTCCTCGATGTACTTGTACTGCGCCTTCCAGTCCAGCGAGGAGTTCTCGGCACTGGACACCAGCTGCATCGCGATGTCCTTCTTGTGCGGGTCGTCCAGGCCGACGGCCTTGAGCTGGACGACGGCGGCGGTCGGCGCCGCGTGGGCGGCCCCGGCGGCCGCGACCGTGGCGGGCGCGGCCACCAGCAGGGCGGCGAGGGCTATCCGGACGGTGCGGTGCTGAGGACGGTGCATCTGACGCTCCGTGTTCCGTGGGGGGTGGCGTGGGGTGCCATGGGCGGGGAGTTAGGAAACTTTCCTAACCAAGAAATAGCGCCCACCCGCCCGGGCCCGCAAGGGCTTTGACGGAAAGTCTTCAAAGACCCAGGTCAGCGGCCCGAGTCAGATGGCCTCCCCCGCCCCCGCCCCCGCCCCCGCCCCCGCCCCCGCCCCCGCACGACGAAGGGCCCCGCCGCCGGAGACCGGCGACGGGGCCCTTCGGGGGCGGGCGTCAGGCGCCGCGCAGCACCGCGCCGGTACGGGCGACGGCCTCGGCCACGGCCGCCTCACGGGCCGCGGTGGCCTCGTCGGCGGTCAGCGTGCGGTCGGCCGCACGGAAGCGCAGCGCGTAGGCCAGCGACTTCTTGCCCTCGCCGACCTGCTCGCCGGTGAAGACGTCGAACAGCCGGATGGCCTCCAGCAGTTCGCCGGCGCCGGCCCGCAGCGCGGCCTCCACCTCGGCGGCCGGGACGGCCCCGTCCACGATCAGCGCCACGTCCTGGGTCGCGACCGGGAACGCCGAGACGGCCGGGCCCTCGACCCGCACCGCACCGTCGGCGGTCAGCAGGTCGAGGTCGACCTCCATCGCGCCGGTGCGCTCGGGCAGGCCGAGCGCCTTGACGACCCGCGGGTGCAGCTCGCCGGCGTGACCGACCACCCGGTCGGTCCCGGCGACCACCAGCTCGGCGCAGCGGCCCGGGTGCCACGGGGCCAGCCGGCCCTGGCGGACGGCCAGGTCGACCCCGGCCGCGCCGGCCACCGCGCGGGCGGCCTCGATCGCGTCGGCCCAGGAGGCCGGCGCGCCCTTGCCCCACCAGCCGGACGGCAGCCGCTCGCCCGCGAGGGCGACGGCGACCCGGCGCGGCTGGTCCGGGAGGGCCGCGTCGAGCGCGGCCAGCTCCTGGTCGCTCGGACGGCGGTCGACGGCCGGGCGCGGCGCCACGGTCCGCTCGTCCTTGGGCAGGAAGACGGTACCCGTCTCGAAGACCGCCAGGTCGGTGTTGCCGCGGCCGATGTTGCGGCGCAGCGCCCCGAGCAGGCCCGGCAGCAGCGTGGTGCGCAGCGCCGGCTCCTCGTCGTTGAGCGGGTTGACCAGCTTCACCGTGCGGCGGCGCCGGTCGTCCTTCTCCAGGCCGAGCCCGTCGAAGGCGGCCTCGCCGACGAACGGGTAGTTGTTGACCTCGACGTAGCCGGCGGCGGCCAGCGCGACGCCGACCCGGCGGTGGGTGCGCTGGGCCTCGGTCAGGCCCTTGCCCGGCGGCACGGTGGGCATCCGGGCGGGCACGTTGTCGTACCCCTCCAGGCGGATGACCTCCTCCGCGAGGTCGTACGGGTCGGTGAGGTCGGGGCGCCAGGTCGGCGGGGTGACCTCCAGGACGTCGGCGCCCGCGACGGAGCAGCCGATCTCCTGCAGGCGCCGGGTGACGCTCTCGCGGCCGTAGACGGTGCCGGCAACGCGGTCGGGCAGGTCCGCGGCGATGGTGATGGTGCGCACCGGGTGCGGGGCCGCGATGTCGGTGACCCCGGCCTCGGCGGTCCCGCCGGCGATCAGGACCAGCAGGTCGACGGCGCGCTGCGCGGCGGCGCGGGCGGCCTCCGGGTCGACGCCGCGCTCGAAGCGCTTGGACGCCTCGGAGGGCAGCTTGTGCCGCTTGGCACCGCGCGCGATGACGACCGGGTCGAAGTGCGCAGCCTCGATGATCACCTCGGTGGTGCCTGGGCCCGCGGCCGGGTCGAGGATCTCGGTGGAGGCGCCGCCCATGACACCGGCCAGGCCGATCGGGCCGCTGTTGTCGCAGATCAGCAGGTCCTCGGCGGAGAGCTCGCGCTCGACGCCGTCGAGGGTGGTCAGGCGCTCTCCCGGCTCGGCCCGGCGGACCAGGATCGGCCCGTCCACGCGCTGCTTGTCGTAGGCGTGCAGCGGCTGGCCGACCTCCAGCATCACGTAGTTGGTGATGTCCACGGCCAGCGAGATCGGCCGGATGCCGGTCTTCTGCAGTCGGCGCTGGAGCCAGATCGGCGACTTGGCGGTCGGGTCGAGACCGATCACGGTGCGGGCGACGAAGCGGTCGCAGCCGGCCGGGTCGGCGACCTTCACCAGGTAGCCGTAGGAGTTGGCCGGCGGCACGTCGAGCAGCGCCGGGTCGGCCAGCGGCAGCCCGTACGCGGCGGCGGCCTCGCGGGCCACCCCGCGCATCGAGAGGCAGTAGCCGCGGTCCGGGGTGACGGCGATGTCCAGCACCTCGTCGACGAGCTGGAGCAGCTCGATCGCGTCGGTGCCGGGCTCGTACTCCGGCGGGAGGACGATGATGCCGTCGTGGTCGTCGCCCATGCCCAGCTCGCGGGCGGAGCAGATCATGCCGGCCGAGGTGTGGCCGTAGGTCTGGCGGGCCGCGATCGGGAACGGGCCGGGCAGCACGGCGCCCGGGAGGACGACGACGACCTTGTCGCCGACGGCGAAGTTGGTCGCGCCGCAGACGATCTCCTGCGGCGCGCCGGTGCCGTTGGCGTCGCCGACGTTGACGTAGCAGTGCCGGATCGGCTTCTTGAAGCCGGTGAGCTCCTCGATGGAGAGCACCTGGCCGACCACCAGCGGACCCTTGAGGTCGGCGCCGATCTGCTCGACCGTCTCGACCTCCAGGCCGGCCCGGACGAGTCGCTCCGCCACGTCACGGCCGGTCTCGCCGGCCGGCAGGTCGACGTACTCGCGCAGCCAGGAAAGCGGGACGCGCATCAGATCTCCATCCCGAACGGGAGGGTGAAACGCACGTCACCCTCGACCATGTCGCGCATGTCGGCGACGTTGTGACGGTTCATCAGGATTCGCTCCAGGCCCAGGCCGAAGGCGAACCCACTGTAGCGGCTCGGGTCGATGCCGCAGGCGACCAGCACCCGCGGGTTGACCACGCCGCAGCCGCCGAGCTCGATCCAGCCCTCGGAGGAGCAGGTGCGGCAGGGCTTGTCCGGGTTGCCGACGCTCTCGCCGCGGCAGACGAAGCACTGCAGGTCGATCTCGGCGCTCGGCTCGGTGAACGGGAAGTAGGAGGGCCGCCAGCGCAGCTCCAGCCCGTCCCCGATCAGCTTCGAGACCAGCAGCTCGATGGTGCCCTTGAGGTCGGCGAAGGTGATGCCCTCGTCCACGGCCAGACCCTCGACCTGGCGGAACACCGGGGTGTGGGTGGCGTCGAGCTCGTCCGTCCGGTAGACCCGGCCGGGGCAGACCACGTAGATGGGGGGCTCGCGGTCGAGCATGGTGCGGGCCTGGACCGGGGAGGTCTGGGTGCGCAGCACCACGCCGGAGTCGGCGGAGCCGTCCGGGGCCTGGACGAAGAAGGTGTCCTGCATCGACCGGGCCGGGTGGTCCGGGCCCAGGTTGAGGGCGTCGAAGTTCAGCCACTCGGCCTCGACCTCGGGGCCCTCGGCGACCTGGTAGCCCATCGCGACGAAGGTGTCCTCGATGCGCTCGGCCAGCGTGGTCAGCGGGTGGCGGGCGCCGCGCGGGGCCCGGTCGTAGGGCAGCGTGACGTCCACCGCCTCCTCGACCAGGACACGGGCGTCGCGCTCCGCCTCCAGCTCGGCCTGGCGCCGGGCGAGCGCCTGGTTGACGGCGCCGCGGGCCTGGCCGATCAGCTTGCCGGCGGCGGCCTTGGCGTGCGGGGGCAGAGCGCCGATCTCGCGGTTGGCGAGGGAGAGCGCGGAGCGGTCGCCGGTGTGGGCGACCTTGGCCTGCTTCAGCTCGTCGAGGGTGGTGGCGGCGGCGAAGGCCTGGACGGCCTCGTCCCGGGCCTGCTCCACCACCTCGGGCTTGAGGGCCTCGACCTCGACCGGGTCGTACGACTTGTTGGGTGCCGACATCTCTATCTTCCCGTGCTCCTGCTCGTCCGTGCTCAGGTAAGGGCTCGTGCCTTCGCGTGACGCCCGGCGTGGCCGGGGCACGGGCAGCCCCCGCCGCGGTACTCGGGAGGGGGTGTCCGCGGCACGGCCGCGCAGGGCGTCCCACAACGCCAAAGGTCGAGTGTAGTCGCAGCGCGTGGCGCGGCTGCCGTGAAGCCCGTCCGGCCTCCCGATCCGCACCGTGCTCCGGGGGTGGCGGGCCACCCGCGGGAGCCCGGCGGGTGTGTCGTCCGGGCTCGGTCAGAGCATGAAGTCGGGCACGCCGGCGGGCAGGATAAATCGGAACCGGGCGCCGCCGCCGGGCGCGCGGTCGACGCGGATCGAGCCGCCGTGGGCCTCCACGATGCCCTTGACGATGTAGAGGCCCAGGCCCGTGCCGCCGCGCTTGGAACCGCGCCAGAAGCGGGTGAAGACGCGCGGCATGGAATCCTCGGGGATGCCGGTGCCTTCATCGCTCACGGTGACCGCGGTGCCTTCCACTGTGCGGGGCGGGGTGCCGGAGCGCTCCCAGACGGGTGCCTCGACGACCTCCTTGGCCGGTGCCACCTCGATCGTGACAGTTCCCTCGCCGTGGCGCACCGCGTTTTCCAGCAGGTTGGCCAGCACCTGGTCGACCTTGTCCGGGTCGGCCCAGAGCACGGTGAGCGGCTCGCTGATCCGGATGTCGAAGCGGTCCTCGGGGATGCCGGTGGCGACCTTGCGGTCCACGTGCCGGCGCACGGCGGCCGCCAGGTCGACCACCTGCTTGCGCAGCTCCAGCCGGCCGGCGTCGATCCGGGAGATGTCCAGCAGCTCGGCGATCAGCCGGGTGACCCGGTCCGCGTCCGCGTCGACGGTCTCCAGCATCAGCCGCTTCTGCCCGTCGGTGAACCGCTCCCACTTGGCCAGCAGGGTCGCGGTGAAGCCCTTGACGCTGGTGAGCGGCGAGCGCAGCTCGTGCGCGACGGTGGCGATCAGCTCGGCGTGGCTGCGCTCGGTGCGACGCCGGGCCTCGGTGCCGCGCAGCGCGATCACCAGCCGCTCCAGCGGGGCCTGCGGGCGGGTCCGCACGTACCGGGCGGAGACCAGCACCTCGCGGCCGCCGGGCAGCAGCAGGTTGCGTTCGGGCTGGCTGGTCCGGATCGCCAGGCCGCCGTACGGGTCGGTCAGCTGCCACCAGCGGCGGCCGTCCAGGTCCTCCAGCGGGAGGGCGTGCTCCAGCGGGCTGCCGAGCGCGCGCTCCCGGCGGATGCCGGTCAGCCGGGCGGCGGCGCGGTTGAAGCAGACCACCCGGCCCAGGGCGTCGGCGACCACCAGGCCGTCCGGCAGGTCGTCCGGGTCGAGCTCTGGCCCGCTGCCGACCATGGGTGTCCTCCCCGATTACCCACCGTGTCTTTCCCCCCACCGAGGCAGACCCTAGCGTCTCGCGGCCCCCCGCAGTAGGGCCCACGACGTCGCGATGGCGACTTCCGGGAGCACCCGGGGCGGTCTACGCCTGCGCGCGGCAGCCGCCGGGCGAGCGCTGCGCCCGGGCGGAGGCGTAGAGGCAGACGGCGGCGGCGGTCGCGAGGTTGAGACTCTCGGCGTGTCCGTGGATCGGGACGCGCACCACCTCGTCGGTGAGTGCGCGGGTCTCCTCCGGGAGCCCCCAGGCCTCGTTGCCGAACACCCATGCGCCGGGCGCGCCCAGGGTGCCCTCGTCCAGCTCCTGGTCGAGGTCGCGCTCCCCCGCGCCGTCGGCGGCCAGCACCCGCACGCCGGCCTCGCGCAGCCGGCCGACCGCCTCCTCGACCGGTACCCCGACGGCGACCGGGAGGTGGAACAGGCTGCCGACGGAGGCGCGGACGGCCTTCGGGTTGTAGAGGTCCACCGAGGCGTCGGTGAGCACCACGGCGTCCGCTCCGGCCGCGTCCGCGGTCCGCAGCACGGTGCCCGCGTTGCCGGGGTCGCGCACATGGGCGAGGACCGCGACCAGCTTCGGGCGGGCCGCCAGCACCTCGGCGAACGGGGTGTCGATGAAGCGGCAGAGCGCCACGATGCCCTGCGGGGTCACGGTGTCGCAGATCTCGGCGACGACCTCGTCGGTGGCGGTGAGTACCGGCAGCCCCTCGGCGCGGGCGGCGGCGACGATCCCGGCGTGCCGCTCGGCGGCCTCCGGGGTGGTGTAGACCTCGACCACGGCGTGGTCGGCCGAGCCCGGCAGCTTCCCGAACGCGACCGCCTCACGGACGGCCTGCGGGCCCTCGACGAGGAAGCGGCGCTCCTTGGTGCGCTGGTTCCGCTTGGCGAGCCGGCGGGCGGCGACGACGCGGGGCGAGCGCAGGGAGGTGAGCAGGGGGGTGTCGGTGCTCGACATGGTCTCGTCTCTGAGTCGGGGCGCCGGTGGCGTGCAGGGACTGTGGCGGGGGGAACGCAAAACCGGACCCGCAGGAAGAGCCTGCGGGTCCGGTCAGTGCGACAAACCGATCCAGGAGGATCAGGCCGATCCGGAGGAGGATCAGGCGGCGTCGGCGGCGGCCTTCGGGGCGTTGACGTCGGCCGGCAGCGCCTTCTGCGCGACCTCGACGAGCGAGGCGAACGCGCCCGGGTCGTTGACGGCGAGGTCGGCCAGCATCTTGCGGTCGATCTCGACGCTGGCGGCCTTCAGGCCCTGCACGAAGCGGTTGTAGGTGATGCCGTTGGCACGGGCCGCAGCGTTGATGCGCTGGATCCACAGCTGACGGAAGTCGCCCTTGCGCTTCTTGCGGTCGTTGAAGTTGTAGACCAGCGAGTGGGTGACCTGCTCCTTGGCCTTGCGGTACAGGCGCGAGCGCTGGCCCCGGTAGCCGCTGGCGCGCTCCAGGATGACCCGGCGCTTCTTGTGGGCGTTGACTGCCCGCTTGACGCGTGCCACTTGATTACTCCTTGGGTTGGACCACGGACTACTTCACGCGGTCCGTCATTCGAATGGGTCGGGAAGGATCAGCTGCCCCGCCGGCGGCTCGCGCCGGGCGGGAGGGCGATCACTTGCCGAGAAGCTTCTTGATCTTCTTGGCGTCGGCGGGGGCCACCACGACGGTGCCGGCCAGCTTGCGGGTCAGCGTGGAGGGCTTGTGCTCCAGGTAGTGGCGGCGGCCGGCGCGCTCGCGCAGCACCTTGCCGGAGCCACTGATCTTGAAGCGCTTGCTGGCGCCACTGTGCGTCTTCTGCTTCGGCATTTCGCCGTATCTCCTCGTCGGTCCGTCCACGCCCGCGCGGTGTGCGCCGCGCGGGCGTGGGGGATGGATCTGCGATGACCGGGCGGACGCCCGGTCACCTTGGTGGCCGGTCTCCCGAACCGCCCTGGCCGGTGAAGGCTCAGGCGTCCTGGGAGGCCTCGGCCGGCTGCTCGACCTCGGCGGCGTCCTCGACGTCGGCCTCGTCGGCCTCCGCCTCGGCCGCGGCGTTCTCGGCCTCAAGCGCGGCGTCCTCGTCGATGTCGACGTCGGCGGCGTCGGAGCCGGGGGTCCGGCCCTGACGCTCGGCCTTGCGGGCGTCCGCCAGCGCGCGGGCCTCGGCCATCGCCTCGGTCTTCTTCTTGTGCGGGCCGAGAACCATGATCATGTTTCGGCCGTCCTGCTTGGCCGAGGACTCGACGAAGCCCAGGTCCTGGACGTCGTTGGCCAGCCGCTGCAGCAGTCGGAAGCCCAGCTCGGGGCGGGACTGCTCACGACCGCGGAACATGATCGTGATCTTGACCTTGTCGCCCTGCTTGAGGAACCGGACGACGTGACCCTTCTTGGTGTCATAGTCGTGCGGGTCGATCTTCGGCCGGAGCTTCATCTCCTTGATGACCGTGTGCGCCTGGTTCTTGCGCGCCTCACGGGCCTTCATGGCCGACTCGTACTTGAACTTGCCGTAGTCCATGAGCTTGCACACCGGCGGCCGGGCGGTCGCCGCGACCTCGACGAGGTCGAGGTCGTACTCCTGCGCGAGCTCCAGCGCCTTGGCAAGCGGCACGATGCCGACCTGCTCGCCGCTGGGACCGACGAGTCGCACCTCGGGGACGCGAATCCGGTCGTTGATGCGGGGCTCGGTGCTGATGGGGCCTCCTCGGTTGCACCTTCTGCGATGCGGCCGTCGGACGGCGGTCGCACGTAGTGGACTCGACCACTGGGCGGGGCTTCATTCGTGCTGCGCTGCCTACCTTGCTGGTTGGCACTGCATGCACCGCGACACGAAAAAAGCCCCGCTCGGTACAAGCGGGGCTCCACACAACCGGGGGCCGCACCCGGTGAGGGGTGCCGCGGGCGACTCGGCACCTGGGTGCCGGCCGCGGACCGGGACCCGTCGACCGCGAGGCCGATCGGGTGGGAGACTTTCGCGGTTGCCCTCTCGGGCCTCCTGGGTGGAGCCTCCACTTGCTGGCCGGGCGCCCCTCAGGGGCTCCTGGCCGGTCAGTCTCGAAGCATACAGCGTTTCGGCCTCGCTCGGTATTCCGCCCCTCGCCGACCGCGACCCGGCCCCCCGGCCGCCCCCTTGTACGCTCCTCGGGTACGGACACCGGCACGACGGAACGAGCCCCCCTTGAGCAGCGAGCCCACCCAGAACCCCGCCGCGGACGACGAGGCGATCGGTTTCGACGACCTCACCCGGGACATCGCCGAGGTCCCCGCCGTCGAGGTGATCACCACCGTCGCGGTGCACCTGATGAGCGCCGCCGCCGTCAAGTGCGGCCTGGCCGAGGGCGGCGAGGCCGACAAGGACCTCGACGAGGCACGCAAGCTGATCACCGCGCTGGCCGGGCTGGTCACCGCCGGCGCCCCCGAGATCAGCAACTTCCACGCCGCCCCGCTGCGGGACGGCCTGAAGTCGCTCCAGCTGGCCTTCCGCGAGGCGTCGATCGTCCCGGACGCGCCGGGCACCGGCCCGGGCGAGAAGTTCACCGGCCCGGTCTACGCCTGAGCACGGACCGAACCGGCGGTGCCCCCTCGCCCGGCGGGCGAAGGGGCACCGCCGGTTCCGGCCGAAGTGGCGGAGCGCTCCCCCGCCGCTAGCGGCGGTACAGGGGCTCGCCGGGCAGTTCGGCGCCGGCCGGCAGGACGGCCAGACCGAGCCCCCGGTCCAGCCGGACCCGCAGCACCGGGTCCGCCGCGACGGCCTGCCCGACCCGCTGCGCGGCCGCCTGCACGGCCTCCTGGTCCAGCGCCGGGTCCAGCACCACCGCGAGCAGCCCGTCACCCTCCTGGTAGGGCCCCAGCAGACCGCTCACCACCTGCGGATCGGCCGCCAGCAGTGCCCGGACGGCCTCGCGCACCTCGGGGTCGCGCACCGGCGGCAGGTACGGCCGGTTCTCCGCCAGCGCGCGCAGCCTCGCCCCGGAGAGCTGGTACGGCACCGGGCCGGCCGGGTCGATCAGCAGGGTGTCCGCCCGTTCGGAGTAGGCCACCATCGCCGCCTGGGGGGCGGCGACCGGCGCCGGGCGGGCATCGGCCCGCCAGCGGGTCAGCGATTCCATCGAGGTGAAGGCCGGCAGGGCGCGACGGCCGTCCGCGGCCTCGATCACCGGGACGGCCATGTCACTGGTCTTCTCGTGCTTGTGCCCGTGCTCGTCCAGTTCCACCTCGCCGAGGACGGCGACGATCGGGACCATCAGCCGGGTCGGCGTCAGCGCCGCGAGCACCTCCGGCTCGGCCGCGCGCTCCCGCGACCAGCGGGCGAGCGCCTCGGCGAGTACCGGGTCGGCGGTGCCGTCGTCGGCGGCGAATCCTGGGTTCGGGATGTTCTTGCGGTCCACCCGGCCGACCCTATGCCACCTCACACCCCCCGCCGGAGCCAGGCGGATCCGACGCCACGGGGGCGGATCACCCGTCCCGGGCCTACCCACCGGTAGTCCGGTGTGGCACTCTGCGCCCATGGCCACGCTCGAAGCTGCTGCCCGTACCGCCGTGTCCTCGCCGGCGGCCGACCGCGCCCGGTACGACCGGGCCACCGCCCATCTGGACGGCCCGGTGGCCGTCGTCGACCTGGCCGCCTTCGACGCCAACGCCGCCGACCTGGTCCGCCGGGCGGGCGGCAAGCCGATCCGGGTGGCCAGCAAGTCGGTGCGCTGCCGCGCGCTGCTGGAGCGGGCGCTGGCCACCGACGGCTTCGCCGGGGTGATGAGCTTCACCCTGGACGAGTCGCTCTGGCTCGCGCGCGCCGGCGTCCGCGACATCCTGCTCGCCTACCCCTCCGCCGACCGGGCCGGCTTCGCCGCGCTGACCGGCGATCCGGCGCTGGCCGCCGCCGTCACCGTGCTGGTGGACGACCCGGCCCAGCTGGACCTGATCGACGCGGCCCGGACCGGCCCCGCCGAGGTGCGGGTCTGCCTCGAACTGGACACCTCGCTGCACCTGCTCGGCGGGCGGGTGCGGGTCGGCGCCCGGCGCTCGCCGATGCGCACGCCCGAGGACCTCGGCTCCTTCGCCGAGCTGGTGCAGCGCCGCCGGGGGTTCACGGTGGTCGGCCTGATGGCCTACGAGGGGCACATCGCCGGGGTGGGCGACAGCCCGCCCGGGCGGCCGGTGCGCTCCCGGATGATCCGGCTGATGCAGGCGAAGGCGCGGGCCGAGCTGGCCGAGCGACGCGCGGCGACGGTCCGGCGGCTGCGCCGGGTGGCCGAGCTGGAGTTCGTCAACGGCGGCGGCACCGGCAGCGTCGAGTCGACCGCGGCGGAGCGGGCCGTCACCGAGGTGGCGGCGGGCTCGGGACTGTACGTACCGCGGCTGTTCGACCACTACCGCGCCTTCAGCGGCCGCCCGGCGGCGCTGTTCGGCCAGCCGGTGGTCCGCCGGCCCGGCCTCGGCGTGGTGACGGTGCTCGGCGGCGGCTACCCCGCCTCCGGCGCCGCCGGACCGGACCGCTCGCCGGTGCCCTACCTGCCGCCGGGGCTGCGCTACGACCCGATGGAGGGCGCCGGCGAGGTGCAGACCCCCCTGCTCGGCGCGGCCGCGGACGACCTGCTGATCGGCGACCGGGTCTGGTTCCGGCACGCCAAGGCGGGCGAGCTGTGCGAGCGGTTCGCCGAGCTGCACCTGATCGAGGGCGACACGGTGGTGCGCACCGTCCCGACCTACCGGGGCGAGCGGAAGACCTTCCTCTGACCTCGCCGAGTTCCCCGCCCCGGCGCTCCCCGTCCTCTACGGTGGTCCCGAGAGCACCGGACACGACCGCAGGGGGCGCCGTGGAGACCGAGATCGTGCAGGAGCTGGTGGCGTCGGGTGCCACCACGCTCGTCGGACTGATGGCCACCGAGGCCTGGACACAGGCCCGTTCGCGCTTCGCCGCGCTGTTCGGACGGGGGGAGACCGACGAGGCGGAGGCGGCGGCGCTGGAGCGCTCGCGGGCGGCCGTCACCCGTGCGCGGGAGGCCGGCGACACCGAGGCCGTCAACGACCTGACCGGCACCTGGCGCGGGCGGCTGCGCGAGGCGCTGCTGGAGAACCCCGAGGTGGCCCGCGAACTCCAGGCCGTCCTGGAGGAGTTCCGGCCGAAGCTGCCGGCGCCGGGAAGCGTGCACAACACGATCAGCGGCGGGACGGTGCACGGCATGGTGATCCAGGCCGGCACGGTGAACGGGGTCAGTTACCACCCGACGGCGGTGCCGCCGCCGAGTTGACCTTTCCCGGACCTTAAAGAGGCCCGAGGGGACGCCTAACATCCGCGTCCCCTCGGGCCTTTGTGCTGCGCGTACGACTACAGTCCGTCAAAAAGTACGCCAGAACGGGCTATTGCCAGTTGGTCTAGTCCAATCATACGCTCTGCCCGGGCCCCGCGCGCCGGGCCGGCGGGCCCCCGGGCAGACGTGCCCATCCCCCCCCACACTCTCGGTCCGGAACACGGTCAAGGAGTCCCCACCCCATGTCCATCAAGCGAAGTGCCCTGTCCCTCGGCGTCATAGGCGCCGCGGTCCTCGCGGTCTCGACCACCGCCGCCGGCACCGCCAGTGCCCACGGCGCCATGACCAACCCGGTCAGCAGGATCGCGGCCTGCTACGCCGAGGGCCCGGAGACCCCCAAGTCCCAGGTCTGCAAGGACCTCGTGGCGATGAGCGGCACCCAGCCGCTGTACGACTGGAACGAGGTCAACATCGCCAACGCGAACGGCAACCACCAGGCGCTGATCCCGGACGGCAAGCTCTGCTCGGCCAACCGCGACAAGTACAAGGCGCTGGACATGCCGCGCACCGACTGGCCGGCCACCCCGGTCAGCGCCGGCGCGTTCACCTTCAAGTTCCGCGTCACCGCCGCGCACGTCGGCACCCAGACCGTCTACATCACCAAGGCCGGCTACGACCCCACCAAGCCGCTGAAGTGGTCCGACCTGGAGTCGACCCCGGTCGCCCAGGTGCCGGTCACCCGCACCGCCACCGACGGCTACTACAACTACACCGGCACGCTGCCGCAGCGCACCGGCCGCCAGCTGCTCTACATGGTCTGGCAGCGCAGTGACAGCCCCGAGGCGTTCTACAGCTGCTCCGACGTCGACTTCGGCCAGCCCGCGGCCGCCGCTGGCCAGAGCGTCTCGGCGCTCTCCGCGCAGGCTCCGGTCGCGCCGAGCGAGCAGCAGATCACCGCGGGCCAGTCCAAGTCGACCGTCGCCCACCACGGGCACGGCGGCAACCCCGACGAGCCGGCGGGCGCGGTGGTGCCGACCGCCAGCGCCGCCGTCGGCGGCTCGGCCACCGGTCCGCTGCTGCTGGCCGGCGCCGCCGCGATCAGCGTCGGCTGGGCCGGCATGGTGCTCCGGCGTCGTCGCTTCGAGGCTGTTCGACGCGACTCCTGACCGCCGGAAGCCCGGGCCGGACCGCCCACCGACCCCCGTGCGGTCCGGCCCGGGCTACCCCCACCAGGGTGTGTGAACACGGCGGGGGGGGGCCCCCCCCCGGCGGGGGGTTGGGCGGGGTGTCGTGCGGCGCCTCCCAACCCACTCCACCCCAGAGCCCCTCAAGAAGCGCCAGATGGAGCCGTCGTGGCAC
>NZ_JBHYYB010000068.1:0-31599 GCF_042752535.1 Kitasatospora sp. NPDC059327
AGCGTCTGTTGTTTATAAGAGACAGGCCGGGGGGCGGGCCCTTCCCCCCCCGCACCCGCCGGTCGCGCGACCGGCGGGTGCGGGGGCACCGCCTTCCCGACCGCACCGCCTTCCCGACCGCACCGCTTTCCGACCGCATCCCTTTCCGACCGCACCGCCGCGGCCGTCCCTCCCCGGCCACCCGCACCGGCGGTCCCCGCCCCGACGAACCGGCCGTCGGGGCGGCGGCCGTCGTCCGGCCGACCGGCGAGGCGCCGAGACGAGCCGAGGCACGACATGAGCGACACAGCCCTCGACGAACGGCACCGGCCCCCGGCGACGCCGACCCGGGGCCACCCCTGTCCGGACCGGCGGCCGGTGGTCGCGCTGGAGGCGGGCGCCACCTACCTCACGGGGTACGCCTTGGGGTCCGACGGCGTCCTGCGGGCGGAGGGTCGCTGGTTCACCCGGCCCGAACGCGGACCCGACGCCGTCCTGGAGAGCCTCCTCGCCTGTGCCGCCGCGCTCGCCGGACAGTGCCGCCCCGGCGCCGTGGGTGTCGTCCTCCCGGGCGTCGTCGACGACACCTCCGGCCGCGTGGTGCGCAGCACCGCGCTGGGCTGGCGGGACGTCCCGCTCCAGGACTGGGCGGCCGAGCACCTGGACCTCCCCGTGGTCGTGCGGCACGACGGGCGCACGGGAGCCCTCGCCGAGGCGCGCGCGGGGGCCGGCCGGGGCTGCCGCGACCTCCTCTTCGTCGCGGTGGGCGACGGCATCGCCGCGTCCGTCGTCGGCGCCACCGGGGCCGCCCCCGACGATCCGTGCCGTGCCGGAGAGCTCGGCCACACCGTGGTCCGGGCCGGGGGCGACCTGTGCCACTGCGGCGCGCGCGGATGCCTGGAGACCGTGGCGTCGACCGCTGCCGTCGCCCGCCGGTACGCACGGATGACCGGACTGCGCGGGGTCGACGTCCGCGAGGTGTACCGTCGCGCCGACGCGGGAGAGCCGGCCGCCCTGGCCGTCCGCGGTCGGGTCGTGGCGGCGCTGGCCGACGCGTTGGCCACGGCGATCGGCACCTACGCGCCCGAGCGGGTGGTCGTGGGTGGGGAACTCGCCGAGGCGGGTGTCGCCCCCCTGCGGGCGGCGCTCGCCGACCGGCTGGCCGGCCCGGCCGTTCCCGAGCTGCTGCCCGCCCGGTTCGGCGGCCGGGCGGCCGGCACGGGAGCGGCACTCCTGGCCCGGGACATGGCGCGCGCGCACGCGGGCCGGTAGGTGGGTGCGGCCCGCCCCGGAGCGGCTCCCGCGCGCTCGTCGGTGGCCCGGTCGACCCGGTGGGCCGAGGGCCGCGCGAACGGGACAAAAGCTACGACCGCGTAGGCCTTGACGTCCGCCCGAACCCCCTGACATCTTCGTGGTTGAAGTTGCTCACAATGCTCATATATGAAGCAACTGTAAGCACTCTTCCTGCTCTGTCGCGCTGTAGGCCGCGAGTACCGCTGCCACGGTACGAGCAAACCCGCAGCGCGGCAGGTTCTCGGCGGGGGTGCGCGCCGGCGTCGTCGACCGGAACGAACCCCAGCGGTCCGGTGCCCGGTCCACGAGCCCCGCGCATCCCCTCCCCGCCGGCGCGATCTCGCGCTCTCCCGGTCGCCCGCCCGACGGGCGGTCCCACGCCTTCCCCCACAGAAGGAGTCAGCCATGCGCTGGTCGCAACGACGAGGCAGACGCCTCGTCGCACTCGCCTCAGCCGTCGTCACCCTCCCGCTCACGGCCATGCTCACGCCGGCCGCCGCCGCTCCCGCTCCCGCCTCCACCCCGGCCCCCTACGCCCTGGTCCCGCAGCCGGTCTCGCAGCAGGCGCTGCCCGGTGTCGGGTTCACGCTCACCGCCAAGACCCGGATCGCCGTCCTGTCCAAGGACGCGGCGGCCGTGGGCGTCGGCACCTACCTGTCGAAGCTGCTCGCCCCCGCGACGGGCTTCGACCTCCGGGTGGTGAAGAAGACCGACGCGCCGGACAACGCCGTCGTCCTGGACCCCAACGGCCCCAAGAAGCTGGGCGCCGAGGGATACACCATCACGTCCAAGAAGAACGGCGTCGTCGTCACGGCGTACGGCGCCCAGGGCCTGTTCCGGGGCGTGCAGACCCTGCGCCAGCTGCTCCCCGCCGCAGTGGAGTCCCGCACCAAGCAGTCCCGGGCGTGGACGATCGCGCCCGCGAAGATCTCCGACTCGCCCCGCTACGAGTACCGCGGCGTGATGCTGGACGTCGCCCGCCGGTTCTTCCCCGTCGAGCAGGTCAAGCGCTACATCGACGAGGCCGCCGCCTACAAGATCAACAAGTTGCAGCTGCACCTGACCGACGACCAGGGCTGGCGCATCGCCGTCGACGCCCTGCCCAACCTGACCAAGGTCGGCGCGAGCACGCAGAGCGGCTTCACCGGCGGCACGAACTGGTACTACACGGCGGCGGACTACAAGGAGATCGTCTCCTACGCCGCCTCCCGCTTCATGACCGTGGTGCCCGAGATCGACGGCCCCGGCCACACCTGGGCCGCCCAGACCTCGGTGCCCGAACTGCGCTGCGACGACAAGTACGCCAAGCCCTACTCCGGCTTCGACGTGAAGATCAGCCTCTTCTGTCTGGGCGAGCCGAAGCAGAAGGAGGCCACCCAGAACTTCCTGCGGACCGTCATCAAGGCCGTCGCCGAGATGACCCCCGGCCCCTACATCCACCTCGGTGGCGACGAGGTCCCGGGGGACACCACCCAGGAGCAGTACGACTCCTACGTCAAGACGGCCACCGACGCGACCACCGCGCAGAAGAAGACCGCGATCGGCTGGCACCAGCTGGGCCAGTCCCCCCTCCCGGCCGGCAGCCTCCTGCAGTACTGGGGCGAGGACGACGACCGGGCGACCATCGGCACGGCGAACGAGGCGCTGGGCATCCGCCACCTGCGCGAAGGGGCCGCCCAGGGCGCCAAGTTCATCATGTCGCCGTCCAGCCAGGCCTACCTGGACATGAAGTACGACGTGTCCACCCCCTACGGTCTGAGCTGGTCCGGCTACGTGCCGGTGCAGCGGTCCTACGAGTGGGACCCGGCCACCGTGACCGGCAAGCTGGACGGCACCGGCGTCATCGTCCCGGCCCAGAACGTCGCCGGCGTCTCGGCCGCCCTCTGGGCCGACCGCGCCTACGAGGGCAGCAACGCGCTGCCGAACAGCGGCACCCGCTGGCCCGAGCCCAAGGACTACGCCGACTTCATGAGCTTCCCCCGGCTGCCCGCCCTCGCCGAGGTCGCCTGGAGCCCCCAGTCCGCCCGGGACTGGACCAGCTTCCGCCAGCGCCTGGGCCAGCACGGCCAGCGCTGGACCGCCGCCGGCATCGGTTTCTACGCCGCCCCGGGCGTGCCCTGGGCCGGTACGGTGCGAAGCCTGGAGGGCGTCCACGGCATCCAGACCGGGAGCGTCACCCTGGAGATCGGTGGCGCCACGGCCGACGGCAGCGAGCTGGTGATGTGGGCACCCAACCGCGGACCCAAGCAGCTGTGGACCGTCGCCGCGCGGTCCGACGGCACCTACACCCTGGCCAACACCTCCGACGGCAAGTGCGTGGAGGCGTCCGGTGAACCCGGCGCCGTCGCCGTCCAGCGGACCTGCGACGGCCGGCCCGGCCAGCGCTGGACGATCAGCGGCCTGTCCAACGACGACCGGTACACCATCGCGTCCGCCAACGGTGGCCTGCTGCTCACCGCCGCCTCGGACGGCAACGGCGCCAAGGTGACCCTGCAGCCGAACACCGGCTCCGCGCTGCAGACCTGGACCGTCGACTGACCGGTCCCGCCCCGAGCCACCGCCCCGGCCCCCGCTCCGGACGCAGCCGCGTCCGGAGCGGGGGCCGTCCGTGACCGTCGCGCGGGGCCTGTTCCGCGAGCGGAGGGCGCCGCACGGCAGGCGTCCGGGCCGGGCCAGGAGTGCCGTGTCCGCCGCAGCGGAGCGGAGTTCAGCCCCGGGCGACGTCCGTCCGGGCCAGCTCGGCGCGGGTGGTGGACAGCTTGGCCAGGACGCGCGCGACGTGGTTCTCGACGGTGCGCGGGGAGAGGAACAGGATGTCGGCCATCTCCTTGTTGGTGGCGCCGGAGGTGAGCAGGTCGCGGATCTGTTCCTCGCGGGGGGAGAGCCGGTCGCCGTAGCCGGTCCGGCCGCGCGGGTTGGGGGCGGTCCGGCCGAGTTCGCGCAGCAGGCGGTGGCAGCGGGCGGCGTCGGAGGCTGCCCCGAGTGCTTCGAAGGTGGCGATCGGTGCGGCCAGGCGCGCGATGGTGTCGGCCGGGTCGGTGCGGGTCGCGGCGGCGCGTTCGGCGGCGAGGGCGGCCCGGTAGGGGCGGCCGATGTCGGTCCACAGCGCCGCCGCGAGGTCGAAGGCCGCCGTCGCGGCCTCGGGGTCGCCGGTGCGCAGGAGAAGGCCCCGGCAGTGGTGCCGCTCGGCGACGGCGCCGGGCGCGTCCCGGCCCTCGGTCCCGGTGGCGTGGCGCGCGGTCAGGGCCTCGGCCTCCTCGGCGCGGTCCAGGGCGAGAAGGGTCTCGACGGCGGTGGGGACGAGGTCCCAGGCGTGGGTCCAGGCCTCCTTGCGGTCGAGGAATCCCAGGAAGTCGAGCGGGTCCGTGAGGGTGCGCCAGGCGGCCCGGGGGTCGTCGCGGGTGAGGTGCAGCCGGGCGGCGCCGGCCGCGGCGCCGAGCGCGTCCAGGTGCAGGCCCCGGGTCAGCACGTCGTCGAACTCGGCGGCGGCCTGCGTGGTCAGGCCGCGGGCGGCGGCGGTGAGACCGCGCACGGCGGCCGACAGCCCTCCCGAGCCCACCCGGCTGTGGGGGTAGCGCTCCTCGAAGGCCGCGAGACCGCGCTCGGCCTCGTCCCAGCGTCCGGCCTGCCAGTCGACCATGATCCGGTGGCAGTCCAGGTAGAACTCCAGCACGGGCAACTGGGCGCGTGGCGCCATGGCCCGTACCTCGGTGATGGCGGCGGCGGCCCGCGCGTCGTTCCCGACGGCGACCACGTGGGCGATGGTGCCGCAGACGAGCGTCGCCGTGTTCTGGAGCAAGGCCGGGTCGGCGCCCTCGCGGGGCAGCGCGGCCAGCAGGCCGGGGACGGCCGGGTCCGCGGCGGTGCTCCGCAGGGACACCTGAGCGAGGTCGAGCATCGACCGGGCCCGCGGGTCCTCGTTCCCGGCCAGCAGGGCGTGGCCGCGCTCGACCATGGCCCGCTGCTCGGCGAGGGCGAACCGGCCCGTCTCGGACAGGGCCAGCAGCGCCAGCGTCTTGGCGGCGGCGACCGGATCGGCGTCCCCCGCCTCCGCCAGGGCGGTCAGCAACTCCTCCTCGCCCGAGAAGTCACCACCCCGGTAGATCAGGATGACTCCCAGGCTGGTCCTGATCGTCGCGCGAATCGGCCCGGGCAGGCCGGGCAGCCGCAGGATCCTGCGCAGCGCGGCCGCCGCGGCGGTGTACTGCGTGCCGACCGAGACCGCGTAGGCCAGGGCCGGCGCCGCCCGGGCGAGCTGGTCCGGGGGGAGGTCCGACTGTTCGACGATGTCGCCCAGCAGCGCGGCCGCCGTGCCGTGGTCGCCGACCGCGACGGCCTGGTCGGCCGCCCCCTGGGCGTGGCGCAGCCAGGCCGCCCGGTCACCCAGGGCGCGGGCGTGGTGGGCGATCTGCACCAGCGGCGGCGGGTCCAGCGTCTGCAGCACCTCCAGGGCCCGCCGGTGGTTCCGGTTGCGCACCGGCCCGGGGAGGGCCGCGTAGACGGCCTCCTGGGCGAGGACGTGCGCGAACGCGTAGGTGTCCGGACCGGTGTGGCGCAGCACCGCCCCGGCCGTCGCCTCCTGGAGGGCCGCGGCGGCCCGGTCCTCGTCCAGGCCGGCCGCCCGCGCCAGCAGCGCCTCCCCGGCCGGCACCGCCAGGACCGCCGCGGCGTCCACCAGGGCGGCCGCGTCCGGGCCCAGCCGCGCGCGGCGTTCGGCCAGCACCTCGCCCAGGCTGCGCGGCACCCGCAGCACGCCCGATCCGGGGTCGGCCGGCGAGCCGGCGAGCGTGATCAGATCCCTGCGGCCGGGCCCGCCGGGCACCCGCTCCAGCCGGGACGAGCCCGCGAGCGTGTGCAGGTCCTCCTCGATCACCAGTGGCAGGCCCCCGCTGCGCTCCAGCAGGACCCGCGCCAGCCCGGGCGCCGGTTCTCCGCCGAGCACGTCCCGGGCCATCGTCCGCAGCTCCGCCGGACCGAGCGGGCCGAGCCGGATCTCGACACCGCCGGTGCCCGGCGACCGGCGGAACGGCGCCCCCAGTACGGGCCGGCCGGCGGGGAGGTCCTCCGCCCGGTAGGTCAGCACCAGCGCCGAGTCGGCGGGCATGTCCATCGCCAGCAGGAGCAGCAGCTCGCGGGTGGCCTCGTCCGCCCAGTGCACGTCCTCCACCACCAGCACCGCCGGCGCCACCGCCTCCAGCAGCGTGCGCACCCCCGACACCACCCGGAAGCGCTGGACGCCGGACCCGGAGGTCCCCGCCTCCGCCCGGGGCGGCTCCTGGGGAAGCGCACCGGCCAGGTCCGGCAGCAGCGGGGCCAGCGCCCCCGCCGAAGCACTCAGGCGTTCCACCGGCGGCAGCCAGGGACCGATGCGGCGCAGCGCGTCGATCACCGGCCCGTAGGCCAGCGGTTCACGCAGCGGATGGCACCCGCCGGCCATCACCCGGAGGCCGGCCGCCCTCAGGACGGACGACGCCTCGGTGACCAGCCGGGACTTGCCGATCCCGGCCTCGCCCTCCACCAGGACCACCGCCGGGCGCGCCTCGGACACCGCGGTCAGCAGTGCCCGCAGCTCCACGGCCCGCCCCGCGAAGGAGCCCCCCCGTGCTTCGCCGAGGACCGTTCCACCACCGAGGTCGTCCACACCCAGCTCCGATCGAACCGCAGTCTCCACGGCGGACGGGACGGGTTGCCGTGCCCCCGTCCATCCACCCTAGCGCCGCTCGGGCGGGGTGAACGATCAAGGGTGCGGACGCGCTCGCGATCGGCCTGGCCTGGCCGGGGCCGGTCAGCCCTCCGCGAGGACGAGCCGTCCGGTGGCCTCGCTCAGCACCGTTCGCGCGGCTGGGTCCAGTTCGCCGTCGGTGACGAAGCAGTCGACCTCCGGGAGCAGGGCGAAGGCGCTGAGGCCGACGACGTTCCACTTGCTGTGGTCGGCCACGACGATCACCTGCCGGGTCGAGGCGATCAGCGCCCGGTTGGTCTGCGCCTCCGCGAGGTTGGGGGTGGTCAGCCCGGCTCGTTCCGAGACGCCGTGGGCACCGAGGATCAGGACGTCCGTGTGCAGGGATCTGATCGCCTGGTCCGCCAGCGGGCCGACCAGTGCGGCGGACGGGGTGGGCGTGCCTCCGGTGAGCAGCAGGGCGGGGGTGTTGCCGCCGGCTTCGGTGGCGTCGCGGACCAGGTCCGCCACCGGGAGGGAGTTGGTCACCAGGGTGAGGCCGGGGATGTCGAGCAGCTGCCGGGCGACGGCGAAGGCGGTCGTCCCCGCCCCGACGGCGACGACGCTGCCGGGCTCGACGAGCGCCGCGGCGGTCCGCGCCAGGGCCTCCTTGGCCGAGGGTTCGAGCTGGGACTTGGCCTCGAAGTCGGGTTCGTCCAGGAGGCTGCCGCCGACGGCGCCGCCGTAGGTCTTCTCGATCGCGCCGGTGCGGGCCAGGGCGTCCAGATCGCGGCGGACGGTCATGTCGGAGACGCCGAACCGGGTGGCGAGCTCGGCCACCCGCACCGCTCCGTCGCGGCGCACGCGGTCGAGGATGAGCGCCCTTCGCTGCGGCGCCAGCAGCCCCGTGTCCTCCACGATCTCACTCCGACTCGTTGTTCACGCCGCTGCCGGCGGCCACCACGGTTGGCGCACGAAAGCACCACGGCTCACAGGATAGGGGCGGGTAGGTGCGGAGCAATGCCCGGCAAATCCCCACCAGAATCGAACACAAAACAACAGATGGCTTTCATGCGGTGCGAAGCGGTGTGCCTCTGCGTGTCCAGGTCGTGACACCGGCCCGCCGGAGATGACGATGCGTGGTGGGACGTATGCCCGTGGTGCATTTTTCGGGCCCGGTTTCGCCGGTTCGCCGGTGAATCGGACAGAAGCCTTGACACAACCGAACGGCACTTCGAAACTCTGCATCACTCCGATTGTTTGCGCGAACATCGGCGACGGACGCGCTGACGCCGGCCATCGGAGCCACCCCCACCCATTGACGCGCTCGCGATCGATCCCCCTCACCGCGCCCGGACCCGGGCGGGAGACCCGCGCGGCCACCGGCGCGCGGCGACCCGCGCCCCGGTCGCGCCCCCGTGCGGCGGGACGGCCCGCGAACGCGTCGGCGAACGAAGGACGACTAGGAATGCTGCGTTTGAGAACAGCCGTCGGCGGCGCCGTCCTGGCCCTGTGCCTCTCCCTGGTGCAGGGCGTCGGACAGGCCGAGGCGGTCGCCGTGACCGTCACCAACGGGACCCAGTTCGTGGACACCGCCGGCGATCCGCTGCACGCCCACGGCGGTGGCGTGATCAAGGTCGGGCAGTACTACTACTGGTTCGGCGAGAACCGCAATGCCGACGACTCGTTCCGCTACGTCTCCGCGTACCGCTCGACGGACCTGAAGACGTGGGAGTTCCGCCGGCACGTGCTCACCCAGGCGACCGACCCGGAGCTCGCGGGGGCGAACATCGAGCGCCCCAAGGTGATGTACAACGCCTCCACCGGCCAGTTCGTCATGTGGATGCACAAGGAGGGCAGCGCCACCGACTACAGCCAGGCGCGGGCGGCCGTCGCGGTGTCCGCCACCGTGGACGGTGACTACAGCTGGCGCGGCAGCTTCCGCCCGCTGGGGGAGATGTCCCGGGACATCACCACCTTCGTCGACGACGACGGCACCGGGTACATGATCTCCGCCTCCAACGAGAACCGCGACCTGCACATCTACCGCCTCACCCCCGACTACACCGGCATCGACGCCCAGGTGCAGAGCCTGTGGAACGGCCAGTCCCGGGAGGCCCCGGCGCTGTTCAAGCGCAACGGCGTGTACTTCCTGCTGACCTCCGGCGCGAGCGGCTGGTCCCCCAACCAGCAGAAGTACGCGACCGCCACGAGCATCACCGGGTCCTGGAGCGGCCTGCAGGACGCCGGTGACGGGATCACCTACGCCAGCCAGACCGCCTTCGTGCTGTCCGTGGCCGGCAGCAAGGAGACCAGCTACCTCTACATGGGCGACCGCTGGGGCAACGCCACGGGCGGCAAGGTCAACGACTCGCGGTACGTCTGGCTCCCGATCGCGTTCCCGACCGACACCACCCTGACCCTGGGCTACTCACCGCAGATCACGGTGAACGCGGCCGCCGGCCGGGTCACCCCGCTCAAGGCGACCTGGCAGCAACTGGTCGGCCGCCAGAGCGGCAAGTGCGCCGACGTGGGCGACTACTCCTTCGCCGAGGGTGCCCGGCTGCTCCAGTGGTCCTGCGGCAACGGCGCCAACCAGAACTTCTCCCTCAAGAGCCTCGGCACCGGCTACGTCCAGGTGATGGCCCGGCACAGCGGCAAGTGCCTGGACATCGAGGGCGCGTCGACCGCCGACGGGGCCCTCGCCGTGCAGAACACCTGCACGGGGAGCCAGTCCCAGCAGTGGCAGGTGCAGGCGGTGACCGGCGGCGCCGGGTACGTCCGCCTGATCGCCCGGCACAGCGGCAAGTGCCTGGACGTCGTCAACCAGGCCACCACCGACGGCGCCGCCCTCGAACAGTGGACCTGCAACAGCGGTACCAACCAGCAGTTCGGCCGCCGGACCGTCGCGGTCTGACCCCGCCCGCACACCCCCGCCCGCACACCCCCACGGGCACACCCCCACCCCCACCGGCACGCCCCTCCCCCCGACCGAGGGGCGTGCCGTCCGTCCGCCTGCTCCCGTACCTGGAGGACCGATGGCCCCCCGCACGAAGAAGACACGGCACCGCACGGCCCGCACCTGTCTGGCCGCCGCCGTCGCGGCAGCCGGTGCCGGCCTGCTCGTGCCCCCACAGCCGGCCGCCGCCGCCGAGGCGTCCGCGCACCGCACCGTCCGGCTCGACCCCTCGTACCAGCAACTGCCCTTCCAGGGCTGGGGCACCTCGTTGGGCTGGTTCGCCAACGTCACCGGCGGCTGGCCCGACGACCGGCGCAACCAGCTGGCCGACGAGCTCTTCGGCACCGACGGCCTCGGCCTCACCGTCGCCCGCTACAACATCGGCGGCGGCGACAGCCCCGAGACCGTGCCGTACATGCGGCCCGGCGCGGCCGTCCCCGGCTACTGGAAGCGCCCGGCGCAGACGGGCGGTCCGAACGGCGGGGCCGGCGCGGCGGACTGGTGGAACCCGGCCGATCCGGACCACTGGAACGCCGACGCCGACGCCAACCAGCGCTGGTGGCTCACCGCCGCGAAGGCCCGGGGCGCCGACACCTTCGAGGCCTACTCCAACTCCGCCCCGTACTTCATGACCAACAGCGGCCTGGTCTCCGGCGCGGTCAACGGCCGGCAGGACAACCTCCGCGCGGACCAGTACGACCGCTTCGCCGCCTACCTGGCCGGGTCGCTCAAGCGGGTGCAGGACTCCACCGGCGTCACCTTCGGTTCGCTGTCCCCGGTCAACGAGCCCGGTACGGGGTACTGGCGGGCGGGTGGCCCCCAGGAGGGCTCCCACTGGGACCACGCCTCCCAGGCGCGCATGATCGGCAGCCTGCGCGGCGCGCTGGACGCGGCGGGCCTGGCCACGCCGGTGGCGGCGATGGACGAGACGGACCCGGTCATGTTCCGCGACGACTGGAACTCCTACCCGGCCGCGACGCGCTCGGCGATCGGCCGCTTCAACGTCCACACCTACAGCACACAGGGCCGCCCGGGCCCCCGGGACATCGCCAAGGGGGCGGGCAAGCCGCTGTGGATGTCGGAGGTGGACCTCGGCGGCAGCGGCCCGCAGAGCTTCACCGACATGGCGCCCGCCATGGACCTCTCCCGCCGCATCACGGGTGACCTCACGGAGCTCGAACCGCGGGCGTGGGTCATGTGGCAGGCCGTCGAGGACTACGAGAACATGACCCCGGCCCACGAGAACTCGAACTGGGGCGTCATCCAGGTCGACCTGACGCCCGACGACCCGGCCGCCGAGCCCGTCCGCAAGAACAAGAAGTACTGGGCGCTGGCCAACTACACCAGGTTCGTCCGGCCCGGGGCCCGCGTCATCGCCACCAACTCGGCCGACACCCTCGCGGCCCTGCGCCCGGGCGACGCGGGCACGGTGGTCGTCCACACCAACTCCACCGGCGCGGCGCAGAGCCTCACCCTGGACCTGGCCGGCTTCCAGAAGCCGGGCGCCGGCACGGCCGTCCAGCGCTACACCACCGACGCCGGCAAGAACGTGCAGCGCGAGGCGGACCTGACCGTCACGTCCGCCGGCACGGTGACCACGACCGTCGGTGCCGGGTCGGTCACCACCTTCGTCCTGCCCGGCACGGTCGGCGTGAACGCCTCGACGGCGACCACGCCGACCGGCGACGCGCGGCAGTTGCTGAACGAGAACAGCGGTCTGGCCCTCGCGGCCGGGCCCTCCGCGCAGGCGAGCCCCGTCCAGCGCGTCCCGGACCCGGCCGATCCCGGCCAGCGCTGGAACGTCACCCGGGTCGGCGGCGGCTGGGACAGCACGGCCACCTACCGGATCACCAACGTGGCCACGGGCAAGGCCCTCGCGGCGACCTCGGGCGTCCTCGGCTTCGCCGCGCCCGGCAACGCGGCGAAGCAGCTGTGGATGCGCTCCACCACCGGCGACGGCCGCGGCACCTTCGTCAACAAGGCCGGCGGGCTCCTGCTCGACGTCGGCGACGCCGCCCGGTGGGACGGCGCGCCGGTGGGTGTCTGGCCGCCCACCACCGGGAGCAACCAGTCCTGGTCCGTGCGCGCCGCGGCCCCGGACGTGTGGAAGTCGGTGACGGTGCGGCGCGGCGGCCTGTGCACCGGCGTGGCCGGTGACGCGGCCGAGGCCGGCGCCGCCGTCGTCCAGACCGGCTGCACCGGGTCCCTGGCCCAGCAGTGGGCGTTGCGGGACACCGGCCCCGGTCAGGTGTCCGTGGTGGTGCGCCACAGCGGGCAGTGCCTGGACGTCGCGGGCGAGTCCACGGCGGACGGCGCCCCGGTGGTCCAGTACGGGTGCAGCGGGGCGTGGAACCAGCAGTGGTCGGTCCGTCCGACCGGCGGCGGCTACTCGGCCCTGGTGGCCCGGCACAGCGGCAAGTGCCTGACGGTGGCGGCGAATTCCGGGCAGCCCGGGGTGGCGCTGGTCCAGGAGCCGTGCGGGTCGGACGCCGGGCAGCGGTTCAGGATCGGCTGAGCGCCGCCGGCCGGGCGCGCCCCCGCGGGCGGCGCGCCCGGCCGGACCCGTCACCCACGCCCGGCCCCGGTGGCCGGCGGAGCCGCCGAGCTGGCGCGCACGATCAGCTCGGGCTGCACCGCCACGCTGGTGACCGGGGCGCCGTCGCCCCGCGGATCGATCTGGTCGAGCAGCCGGGCCACGCACTGGCGCCCGACCTCCTCGAAGTTCTGCCGCACGGTGGTCAGCGGGGGCACGAAGTAGGCCGCTTCGGGGATGTCGTCGAAGCCGACCACGCTGACGTCGTCCGGCACGCGGCGGCCGGTCTGGTGCAGGGCGAGCTGGAGGCCGAGCGCGAGCTGGTCGTTGGCGGTGAACACGGCGGTGACGTCGGGCTGCTCGGCGAGCCGTCGGCCGATCTCGTAGCCCGACGCGGCCGTCCAGTCGCCGAAGTGGATCGGCGGCACCGGCGCTCCGGCGCTCTTGAGGGCGCCGTGCCAGGCACTGGCGCGCCGGCGCGCGGCGTAGGAGTTCTGCGGCCCGCCGACGTGCCAGACCGTCCGGTGGCCCAGGTCGAGGAGGTGGCGCACGGCCGCCGTGACGCCCGCCGCCTGGTCGGTGTCGACGGAGGTGTACCGGCGCTCGGGGTCGCCGTCCGCGACGACGATGGGCACCCCGGAGGAGATGTCGAAGCCGGGCCGGTCGAGGATCTGGGCCTCGATGACGGCGAGCCCGTCGACGGCCTGGTCGGTGAGCTGGCGGACGGCGCGCTGGACGGCGTCCTCCGTCTCGTTCTCGACGCAGACCACGTTGACCGAGTAGCCGGAGGCTTGCGCGGCCCGGGAGATGGCGGCCAGGGTGCGGGCGTTGCCCTGGGCGGTGACGTCGAAGGTGACCACGCCGAGCGCGTGGAAGCGCCCGAGGGTGAGGGCGCGGGCCGCGCTGTTGCGCTGGTAGCCGAGCATCCGCATGGCGGAGAGCACCCGCTCGCGGGTCTCCGGCTCCACGTTGGACCGGTTGTTGGCGACCCGGGAGACGGTCTGTGAGGAGACTCCCGCGAGGGCCGCCACGTCCGCCTGGGACGCCGGGCGCCGAGTGGCGCGCGCGGCCGCGCCGGAGTTCGCCGCGCTGTTCATGCCGGCCCCTTTCCCTGATGTCTGCGTCAACATCGTAGCGGTCGTGATCAGTGGCCGACCACGGTCGGGGCGGGTGCGGAGGGCCGGGAGGGCGGGGAGGCGGACTTCGCCGGGCCCGCCCCGGGGAGCCGGACCGTCGACTCGGGGGCCGGGGGAGGGCCGGGCCGCGCCCGCGAGCGAACACGATCCAACGCGTCTCGCCGGTCGGCCCCGTCGGCCGGTCCGGCGGCGGGCGCGTCCCCGGCAGCGTCCGGTGCTGGTTACGAAGCTGTATCGCCGTGTTTCGGTGGCTTGACGCCCCGCGCGGAAACGGTCAAGACTCAACACCATCGTCATGTTGGCGCAAACATTCGCCACGAAGGGCACTTACCCTTGAGCACGTCACCCCCCTCCACCACCCCCGGGCCGAACGCGGTCCGACCGCCCGCGTCCGGGCCCGAACCGGCGCCCCGGCGGCGAGCGGAGCGCCGCGTCCGCCGACCGGGGAACGGCGCGTTCGGCTACGCGTTCCTCGCACCGTTCCTCGTCGTCTTCGCGATCGGCATCATCGCCCCCCTGGGCTACGCCGCCTACCTCAGCCTCTTCCAGGACCGCCTGGTCGGCGGCAACGTCTTCGTCGGCCTGGAGAACTACCGGCGGGCGTTCACCGACGACCTCTTCCGGGCCGGCCTCGGGCGGGTCCTGCTGTTCCTGGTCGTCCAGGTCCCCGTGATGCTGCTGCTCTCGCTCCTGGCGGCGCTGGCGCTCGACAGCGGACGGTTGCGCTGGACCGGCCTCTTCCGGATCGGCATCTTCGTCCCCTACGCCGTCCCCGCCGTCGTCGCCTCGCTGATGTGGGGGTACCTGTACGGGGACCGCTTCGGACTGGTCGGCCAGATCGGCGACGCGCTCGGCACGGACGTGCCCGACCTGCTCGGGTCCTCCTGGATGCTCGCGTCCATCGGCAACGTCGTGACCTGGGAGTACGCGGGCTACAACATGCTGATCCTCTACGCGGCGCTGCGGACCGTGCCGCAGGAGCTCTACGAGGCGGCGGAGGTGGACGGCGCCGGGGAGTTCCGCAAGGCGTGGAGCATCAAGCTCCCGGCGCTGCGACCGGCCCTGGTGCTGGCCACGGTGTTCTCCATCATCGGCACCTTCCAGCTGTTCAACGAGCCGAACGTGATGCAGTCGCTCGCCCCGGGCGTCATCTCCACCAGCTACACGCCCAACATGTACGCCTACAACCTGGCCTTCAACGGCCAGCAGTTCAACTACTCGGCCGCCGTCGCCGTGGTCCTGGGCGGCGTCACCGCGCTCGTGGCCTACGCCGTGCAGGTGCGGTCGATGCGAAAGGGGCAGGGCCAGTGAGCGCCAGGACCACCTCCGGCCGGCGCTCGGGCGCCCGCCGTCCGAGCACCGCGCTCACCCTGGCCATGGCCGCCATGCTGGCGTACGCGCTGCTCCCGCTGCTGTGGCTGTTCATGGCCAGCACCAAGGACACCGCCTCCCTGCTGGAGAGCTTCGGACTCTGGTTCGGCGACGGCTTCCGCCTGTTCGGCAACATCGGGGACGTCCTCACCCACGACGACGGCATCTACCTGCGCTGGTTCGCCAACACCCTGCTCTACGCCGTCGTCGGGGCGGGCGGCGCGGCCTTCATCGCCACCGCCGCCGGGTACGGCCTCGCCAAGTACCGCTTCCGCGGCCGGACCTCGATCGCCGCCCTGATCCTCGGCGCCATCGCCATCCCCGGCACCGCGCTCGCCGTCCCGACCTACCTGCTGTTCAGCAAGGCCGGAATCGTCGACACCCCCTGGGCCGTCCTGCTGCCCTCCCTGGTCAGCCCGTTCGGGGTCTACCTGATGCGGGTCTACGCCGCCGAGGCCGTCCCCGACTCCCTGCTGGAGGCCGCCCGGATCGACGGCTCGGGAGAACTGCGGACCTTCTTCACCATCTCGCTGCGCCTGCTCGGCCCCGGCTTCGTCACCGTGCTGCTCTTCGCGCTGGTGGCCACCTGGAACAACTACTTCCTGCCGCTGATCGTGCTCAGCGACCCCCAGTGGTTCCCGCTCACCGTCGGCCTCAACCAGTGGAACGCGATGGCCACCGGAGCCGCCGGCAGCGGCGCCACCACCACCAACTTCTACCCCCTCGTGGTCACCGGCAGCGTGCTCGCCATCGTGCCGCTCATCGTGGCCTTCCTCTTCCTCCAGCGCTTCTGGCAGTCCGGACTGGCCGCCGGAAGCGTCAAGGAATGACCCCCGGGAACACCTCTCCCGCCCCACCCACAGCAAGGACCCCGTCATGACCCCTGCCCAGAGCCCGGCGCGCCGCAGACTGCTCGCGCTGGCCCCCGCCGCGGCCCTCGTCCTCGCCCTCACCGCCTGCGGCTCCGACGGCGGCTCCCCGGCCGAGGCGGCCGCCGACCCCGCCAAGGCCCTCGACACGCCCACCACGCTCACCTTCTGGACCTGGGCCCCGAACGTCGACAAGACCGTCGCCCTGTTCGAGCAGAAGTACCCCAAGATCAAGGTCGAGATCGTCAACGCCGGGCAGTCCGCGGCCGAGTACACCAAGCTCCAGACGGCGGTGAAGGCCGGCAGCGGCGGACCGGACGTGGCGCAGATCGAGTACTTCGCCCTGCCCGAACTCGCCCAGTCCAAGCGGCTCGTCAACCTCAAGGACTACGGCGCGGCCGCGCTGGAGTCCAAGTTCACCCCCTCGGCGTGGTCGCAGGTCACGGTCAACGGCGGCATCTACGCCGTCCCGCAGGACACCGGGCCGATGGCGATGTTCTACAACAAGCGGCTCCTCGACGAACTGCACGTCGAACCGCCGAAGACCTGGGCCGAGTTCGAGGCCGCGGCGGTGAAGATCAAGGAGTCCGCCCCGGACCGGTTCATCACCTCCATCGACCCCGGTGACGCCGGCGGGCTGGACAGCCTGATGTGGCAGGCCGGCAGCCGCCCCTTCCAGCAGAAGGGCGAGACCGGGGTCGGCGTCGACCTCCAGGACCCCGGCGCGAAGAAGGTCGCCGACCTCTGGACCTCCCTGGTCGACCGCAAGCTCGTCGACGCGGCCCCGGGCTGGACCAACGAGTGGTGGCAGTCGATGAACAGCGGCCGCTACGCCATGTGGATCATCGGCGCCTGGGCGCCCGGCAACATCGCCTCCACGATCCCCGACACCGCCAAGGACTGGCGGGCCGCGCCGATGCCGCAGTGGAGCGCGGGGGACAACGTCACCGCCGAGAACGGCGGTTCGGCCGTCGCCGTGCCCACCACCAGCAAGCACAAGGCCGCCGCCGCCGCCTTCGCGACCTGGCTGAACTCCGACCCCGAGGCCGTCCGCTCGCTCAACGCCAACGGCCTCTTCCCGGCCACCACCGAGCTCCTGAAGGACCAGGCCTTCCTCGACCGGCCGGTCGACGCCCTCGGCGGCCAGCAGGCCAACCAGGTGTTCGCCGCCTCCTCCGCGGCCGTCGGCAAGGGCTGGCAGTACCTCCCCTTCCAGGTCTACGCCAACTCGGTGTTCAAGGACACCGTCGGCCAGAGCTTCACCAGCGGGATCAACGGCGGCCTGACGGCCTGGCAGAAGCGCATCACCGACTACGGCAACCAGCAGGGCTTCAAGGTCACGGCACCGTGACACCAGGCGCCCGCCCCGACTCCCCTCTCAGGAGCAGCAGTTCCATGCCAGTACTCCAGATCGACGGCGACGGCTTCACCCTCGACGGCGAGCCCTTCCGGATCATCTCCGGCGGACTGCACTACTTCCGGATCCACCCGGACCAGTGGGCCGACCGCCTGCGCAAGGCCCGGCTGATGGGCCTCAACACCGTGGAGACCTACGTCCCCTGGAACCTCCACCAGCCGTCGCCCGACACCTTCCACCTGGACGGCGGTCTCGACCTCCCGCGCTTCCTCGACCTCGCGGCCGCCGAGGGCCTCCACGTCCTGCTGCGGCCGGGCCCGTACATCTGCGCCGAGTGGGAGGGCGGCGGCCTGCCGTCCTGGCTCCTCGCGCACCCCGGGATCAGGCTCCGCAGCCGGCACCCGGCCTACCTCGCGGCCGTCGAGGGCTACTTCGAGCGCCTGCTGCCCGCGGTGGTCGACCGCCTGGCGACCCGGGGCGGTCCGGTCCTGGCCGTCCAGGTGGAGAACGAGTTCGGCGCCTACGACGACGACACCTCCCACCTGCGGTACCTGGCGGACCTGCTGCGCCGGCACGGCGTCGACGTCCTGCTGTTCACCTGTGACCAGCCCGCCGACCTGGCGCGCGGCGCGCTGCCGGGCACCCTCGCCACGGCCAACTTCGGCAGCCGCTCGCGCGAGGGGCTCGCCGCCCTGCGGGCCCACCAGCCGGAGGGCCCGCTGATGTGCACGGAGTTCTGGATCGGCTGGTTCGACCGCTGGGGCGGCCACCACGTGGTCCGCCCGGCCGAGCACGCCGCCCAGGAGCTCGACGAGCTGCTGTCCCTCGGCGCCTCGGTCAACCTCTACATGTTCCACGGCGGCACCAGCTTCGGGTTCACCAACGGTGCCAACGACAAGGCCGCCTACCGGCCGACCGTCACCTCCTACGACTACGACGCGCCCCTGGACGAGGCCGGGGACCCCACGGAGAAGTACCGTGCCTTCCGCGACGTCATCGCGAAGTACGCCCCCGTGCCCGCGGGCCCCGTTCCGGCGCCCGGTGCCAAGCTGGCCCCCCGCACGGTCGAGCTGACCGACGCGGTGGGCCTCTTCCAGAGCGCCGGGCTCGGCGCCTCGGTGCGCTCCGAGCGCCCGCTCACGATGGAACAGCTGGGGCAGGACTTCGGGTTCGTCCGCTACGAGACCGTGCTGCCGCAGGGCGGGCCGGCCCTGCTGGAGCTGGAGGACCTCCGCGACCGCGCGCAGGTCTTCCTGGACGGCCAGCCGGTCGGCGTCCTGGAGCGCGAGAACCACGAGTACACCCTCGCCTTCGGCGTCCCCCGCGACGGCGCGGTGCTGACCGTGCTGGTGGAGAACCAGGGGCGGGTCAACTACGGCCAGGGCCTGCACGATCCGAAGGGGCTGGTCGGCCGGGTCCTGCTCAACGGCGAGGAACTGCGCGGGTGGAGCAACCAGCCGCTGCCGCTGCGCTCGCTCGACGGCCTCGACTTCACCGACGGGACCGCACCGCTGGTCGGCCCCGCCTTCCACGGCGGGGCCTTCGGGGTCGACGAGCCCGCCGACACCTTCGTGCACCTGCACGGCTGGACCAAGGGCAATGTCTGGGTCAACGGGTTCCACCTCGGCCGGTACTGGTCCCGGGGCCCGCAGCGCTCGCTCTACCTGCCCGGTCCGGTCCTGCGTCCGGGGCTGAACGAGATCACGCTGCTGGAGCTCCACGCGGCTCCCGCCGACCGGTCCGTCCACTTCAGGAAGACCCCCGATCTGGGGCCCACCGAGGAGTGAGGGCGGCGGCGCCGTGACGACGGGGCGCCCGTGGGATCGCTTGATCCCGCGGGCGCCCCGTCGTTGTGCCGTGCCCGGGTGTCCGGCGCCCGCCGCCGACCGTCCGTGGCCCGCTGTCTGTCGCCGCCGTGGAGGGCCTGGGAGCGCCTCTGGGGCGCCCGTTCCGTGGCGCGCGTCCGGGGGCCCCCGCCCGTCCGCTCCGCACGCCCCCACCGGTCCTGCCGGAGGCCCGCTCCGCCCCCGCACGGCCCCCCGGGCCGGTGCCCCGGACGTGCGCCACGGCAGCCCGTCCGGGGTCCCGCCGCCGGCCTCCGGCCCTGCGGCCGGACCCGGGACGCCCGGCCGCCGGTCGCCCGCCCCCCGGCCGTCCGCGGGCCCGCCGGCCGACAGGGCGAAGCGCCCACCCCGGTGGTCGGAGTGGGCGCGCCCGTGCTGAGCCGCGGCGGAAAACGCGTCCGCCGGTGGTGCCCACCACGAGAGTGGGCACCACCGGCGGGGCGGTGGCGAGGGGACCGACCCTCAGCGGTTCTCGCCGGTCCGTCAGTGTGCACCGGCCGGGGCCGACCCGTCGTTGAAACGACCCCTGGTTGCCCGGGCACTGACGGAGGACGGGGACGCCGCGCGGAGCGGCGTCGGCGGTGTCGGACCGCTAGGCGGGCAGGCCGACGGCGCGTTCGCCGCTGCGGCGCTGCTGGATGACGACCGCGATGACCAGCAGGGCGCCCTGGGCGACGTTCTGCCAGAAGGAGTTGATGCCCTGCACGGTGAGGCCGTTCTCCAGGCAGCCGAGGAGGGCGACGGCCAGCAGGGTGCCGCCGATGCCGCCCTTGCCGCCCTTGAGGGCCGCGCCGCCGAGGGCGGCGGCGGTGATGGCCTTGAGTTCGAGGCCCTCGCTGCCGGAGACGGGCTGGCCGGAGCCGGTGCGGGCGGTGAGCAGGATGCCGGCCACGGCGGCGACGGTGCCGATGAGGGCGTAGACGGCGATCAGGTACTTGTTGATGTTGATGCCGGCGAGGCGGGCGGCGGTGTCGTTGCCGCCGATGGCGTAGAGGTTGCGGCCGATGTCGGTGTACTTGAGGAGCAGGTGCACGGCGACGGCGGTGAGGATCAGGATCCAGACCATCACGGGCAGGCCGGCGATCTTGCCGCGGCCGAGGAAGACGAAGATGTCGTCGTTGAGGACGTAGCCCTGGGCGCGGCCGTCGGAGAGCAGCTGGGCGAGGCCCTTGTAGGCGGCGAGTCCGGCGAGGGTGGCGATGGTGGGGTTGACCCGGCCGTAGACGATGACCAGGCCGTTGAGGATGCCGACCAGGACGCCGACGCCGATGGCGGCGGCGATGCCGGCCAGGGCGTTGGAGCCGGCGGAGGTGAACGCCATGGCGGAGACCACCGAGGCGACACCGGCCTGCGAGCCCACCGAGATGTCGAGGCCGCCGCAGATGATGACCACGGTCTGGACGACGGCGAGCAGGCCGGTGATGGTGGCGGCCTCCGCGATCACCTGCATGTTGCCGAGGCTGAGGAAGTTGTCGTTCAGCACGCCGAACAGGGCCAGGACGGCGACCAGGGCGCCGATCAGGCTGAGGTTCTGGCCGCCGACCTGGGCGAGGATCCTGGCCGGACCCGCGGCCGGGTTCGGCCGGTTCCCGCCGGCCTTGGCGGTGGGGGTGGTGCCGGTGGTCGTGCTCATGAGGGTGCTCCAGGGGCGGGTGCGGTCGCGGCGGCGATGTCGTCGGCCATGGCGAGGTTGAGGATCGCCTCCTCGGTGGCTTCGGCGCGGTCGAGTTCGCCGGTGATGCGACCGTTCTGCATGACGACGATCCGGTCGGCCAGGCCGAGGACCTCGGGCAGTTCGGAGGAGATGACGAGGACGGCGACGCCTTCGGCGGCCAGGTCGGCGATGATCTGGTAGATCTCCGCCTTCGCCCCGACGTCGATGCCGCGGGTGGGCTCGTCCAGGATCAGGACCTTGGGCTTGCGGGCGAGCCAGCGGGCCAGCACGACCTTCTGCTGGTTGCCGCCGGACAGCTTGCGGACCTCGTGCTCGATGGAGGGGGTGCGTACGCGCAGCCGGTCGGTGTACTCCTGGGCGAGCTCCCGCTCGGCCGCGCGCTTGACGAAGCGGAAGCGGCGCAGGCGTTCCAGGACGACGGTGGAGGTGTTGTCGCGGATCGAGCGGTGCAGGAACAGGGCCTGGGCCTTGCGCTCCTCGGGGGCCAGGCCCAGGCCGGCGCGGATGGCGTCGCCGGGGCTGCCGGAGCGCAGCGCGCGGCCGTCGAGGGTGACGGTGCCGGAGCGGATCGGCTGGTCGCCGGCGAGGGCGAGGGCGAGTTCGGAGCGTCCGGCGCCGATCAGGCCGGCCAGGCCGACGACCTCGCCGGCGTGGATCCGCAGGTCGATGTCGCGGACGGCGTCCGTGGTCACGCCGCGCACGTCCAGGACGAGGCGGTCGGTGGCGACGCGGGTGCGGGAGAACATGCTGCTGAGGTCGCGGCCGACCATCAGACGGACCAGTTCGCCCTCGGTGGTGGTCGCGGCGTCCTGGACACCGGCGAGCGCGCCGTCGCGCAGGACCGCGATGCGGTCGGCGAGTTGGAAGATCTCCTGCATCCGGTGCGAGACGTAGACGACGGCGACGCCCTGGTCGCGCAGCCGCCGGATGAGGGCGAACAGCGCCTCGACCTCGTGCTCGGACAGCGAGGAGGTCGGCTCGTCGAAGGCGATCACCTTGGCCTCGCCGGTCAGCGCGCGCAGGATCTCGACCAGTTGGCGCTGGGCGGGGGTGAGCCGGGAGCCGAGGAGGTCGGGGTCGAGGACCTTGTCGAAGCCCAGGCGCTTCAGGTCGGCCGTGATCCGGCGGCGCAGTTCGGCTCGGTCCAGCCTGCGCCCGGCGGCGCGGGGCAGGGAGCCGGCGTAGACGTTCTCGGCGACCGAGACGTGCGGGATGATCTCGGGTTCCTGCGGGATGATCCGGATGCCGGCGGCACGGGCCTGGGCGGGCGAGCCGAGGTCGATGCGGCGGCCGTCGAGGACGACGTGGCCCTCGGTCGGCTGGTGGTCGCCGGTGAGGATCTTCAGCAGGGTGGACTTGCCGGCGCCGTTCTCGCCCATGAGGGCGGTGACCTGACCGGCCGGGAAGTCGAGGGTGACTCCGCCGAGGGCCCGAACCGCGCCGAACCGCTTGGTGACCTGGTGCACGCCGGCGAAGCCCGCGGGGGCCGGGTCGGTCGGCGGGCGGGGGTCGGGAGTCGGGTCATGGGCTTTGCTCATGGACATTCCTTGGGAGGTCTGGCGGAGGGTTGGTGGAGCCGGGCGGAGGGCGGTCCGCCGCGCGGCCGCGCGGGAGGTGGGAATCGGGCCCGGTACGCCTCCGGCCCCGAGGTCAGGGCAGCTGATGGAGCCGGAGGCGTGGGGCGGGTCGGCACATCGGTGGCGCGCCGACCGTTCGGGGGGAGGGGCGATCAGCCGCAGGTGGCGCCGACGGACTTCCAACTGGCCGCGTCGACCATGGTGGTGGGCGCGAAGGCCTCGTTCGGGAACTCCTTGCCGTTCTTGAGCTTGTCGTACATGGTCTGGACGGCCAGCGCGCCGACGTCCTTGCCGTTGATGAACAGCGCGGCCTTCATGCCCGAGGGCTTGCCGGAGCCCCAGTTCTTGCAGGCGAGGTAGGCGCCCAGGCCCACGCCGATCACCCGGTCGGCGCCGATGCCGGCGTTCTCCAGCGCGGTGACGCCACCCTGGACGTTCTCGTCGTTGCAGCCCCACACCACCCAGTTCTTCACGCCCGGGTTGGCGGTGACCGTCGCGGCGATCTTGTCCTGGGCACCGGTCGGGGTGTTGTCGGTGGGCACGTCGATGTTCTGGACGCCGGGGGCGGCGGCGCCGAACGCCTCCTTGGCCGCCTTGACCCGGTCGCCGCAGACCGTGACGTCCTGCTTCCACGCCGAGATGGTGCGGGTCTCGGCCGGGTTCCAGCCGGCCTTCTTGTACTCCTCGGCCGCGCGCTTGCCGACCTCGCCGCCCATCTGGGCGCCGGAGAAGCCGATCCGCGGGACGAGGTTCTCCTTCGCGCACGCCGCGGGGTCGGGTCCGTTGGTGCAGATCTGGTCGTCCGAGGTCAGCAGCGCGATCTTGGCGTCCTTCGCGGCCTGGACCACCTGCGGGCCGACCGCCGGGTCCGGCACCACGATGATGACGCCGTTGGTCTTCTGCGCGACGGCCGCCTGGACCTCGCTGATCGTCTTGTTGGCGTCGTTGCCCAGGTTGACCACCTTGAGGTCCACGCCCAGCTCGGCCGCCTTGGCCTTCGCCCCGGCGGCCTCGCCGACGAAGTACTCCTGGTCGCCCTGCTTCTGGAGGTAGGTCATCGAGATCTTCCCGTCGACCTTGGCGACCGGGGCGTCGCCGGCCTTGGTGGACTCCTGACCGGTCGAACACGCGGTGGTCAGACCGAGGCTGAGCAGCAGCCCCGCTGCGGCGACGGTGCGGCTGGTGGTACGGAACATGGGGAGCTCCTTCGGGACCGCACCCGCTGCCGGAGGCGGACGGGGTGCGGTGGGGCGCGGGGTACGTGGGGCCCACGGCGGCGGACCGCCGGTGTGGAGAGGACGGGCTGGTCGGATTCGACTTCGCACACGGGGTGGAGGGTGAATCAAACGTAATGAACCAGAAACGAACAGGTTCAAACGCGGTGGGGATATGACACCTCTGTTCCGGAATCCGCGTCAAGGGTGTGTCGGTGTCGATACCACCTTGTGACGTGCGGTGCTGGGCCGTCGGGGGGCCGAGTCCGACTCCCCGGGTCCGTTGTTGTTCGATTCCGGAGGGTTGGATCCGAACAGGTAACGCTTCGATAACGCCGCAGGACTGCCCCGGGCCGAACCTCTCCTAGTTCTGCGACCCGTGCGCCGACCAGCGCATATGCAGCGGGGAGTGTCCGGCCCGGAGCCCGAGGAGCAGAGTGAGAGAGCCCGAAACGTCCTGGAGCGCCTTCGTGCCCCGGGGGGAACAGCCCCGGCGGGGCGCCCCCGACGGCGCTACCCGAACGGGGGAGGGGCCGCCGGGCGCGGCGGGCCGGTCCGGGCCGCTCCCGGCGGACCGGGAGCCGACGATCGTGGTCCGCCGCCCGCCCGCCACCGTTCCGGCCGCGCGGCCGCTGCCGCCGGACACCCCCGACGCCGTCCGGCGGCGCGCGCCGTCACGCGGTGTCCTGTGGTGGATGTTGGCGGTTTCGGCCACGGCGCTCGCCGGGGGCACCACCGCCGCCGTCCGGTTCGACGCGCCGAAGGGCAGGGCGCCCGAGCGGGAGGTCACGGTCACGGTGAGCCCGGCGGCCCGGCCCGCCGCGCCGACGTCCGGGCCCTCCGCCGGTGCGGCCGTCCGGACGGGCGGCGCGCTCCCGCCGGCGCCGTCGGCGTCGAGGGGCGGGAGTACCACCACCCCGCCGACCGGCCACGGGACGGTGCCGCCGAGCCCCGACCGGTCGACCCCGCCGGTTCCCGGTGCGCTCGTCCCCGTCGGCGGGCCGTCGCCCACCGGGCACTCCGCGCCCGACGCCGCGTCGGAGCGAGCGGCGCTGCCGGCCGGGCCCTCGCCGGCCCCGAGCCCCGGCGAGGCGGTCCGGCCGTCCCCCGAGCCGCCCGTCGCCCCGCCGCGCGAGGCCCCGTCGGAGAGCCCGGCCCGACCTCCCGCGGCATCCGGGCCGTCGCCCACCCCGAGCGCCGGCGACCCGGGCGGGCCCGTCGTGCCGATCCCGAGCGCCTCCGGGGCGGGCCGCCCCGCCCCGGATCCCGCGCCCGCCCGTCCGGGCGACTGACACCGGCGCACGGCAGCACACACGATCCACTGCTTCCCGGGGGGAAGCCGAACGGTAAGGAGCGGTTCGGATGGTCAACAGCGTCACGGGCCAGTACGGCCAGTACGGCCAGCACGACGTCTACGCGGCCCAGTGCCCCTGCCGGGCGATGCTCGACCTGCTGGCCAACAAGTGGTCGGCCCTGGTCATCGGCGCGCTCGAACCCGGTCCCCAGCGTTTCGGGGAGCTCCAGCGGCGCCTGCAGGGCGTCAGTTCCAAGGTGCTCACCCAGACGCTGCGGCGGCTGGAGGACGCGGCCCTGCTGACCCGGACCGTCTACCCGGCGGTCCCCCTCCACGTGGAGTACGCCCTCACGGAGCTGGGCCACGGCGCGGCCGTCCCGCTCCGCCTGCTGCGCACGTGGGTCGAGGGCACGGTCGACGGCGACGGTCCCCAGGTGTCGCCTCAGTCACAGCCGTAACGAATCGGCATACCCGCGGGACGTCCGGCTCCCGTACGCCTCCTAAGCGAGCAGGTACCGAGACGGTGCCGACAACTCCTCCTCGCCGGAAGGTGACCACGTGTCCACCCCCCGCAGTCTGATTCTCGCGGGTGCCACCGCACTCGTTCTGTCGACGCTCCCCGCCGGTCTCGCGGGCGCCACCGCCGATGCCGCGTCGGCCGGCCCCTCCGCTCCGGCGCCGAGCCTCGACGTGTCGCTGCAGAGGGGCCTGGAGCCGTCGGTGGCCGGGGTGCCGAGGGAGTTCGAGGTGGGCGGAACCGCCGGGGAGTTCACCTACACCATCGCCAACCCGTCGGCCCACGACTTCGTGGCCTTCGCCCTGCTGAAGTTCAAGAACCAGGCCGGCAACCTGCGGGCGGCCGACCTCAAGGTCGAGTACCGGCTCCCCGGTGGCGGTATGTGGCTCGCCGGATCCCTTGCCCCGGGTGGCGAGGGGACGGACGGCAGCGTCCTGGTGGTGCTCGGGGCCAAGGCGGGCGACGGCGTCGCGGACGACGCGCTCCTGGCGGTGCGGAAGGGGCGCACGGTGGCCCTCAAGGTCCGGGTGTCGTTCGCGACCGGGGCGCCGCTCGGCAAGGCCGGCGTCGCGCCGGTGACCTTCGCCTCGCGGCTCGACGACAAGACCGGACAGCCGGTGGACCGGGGCAGCTTCGGCTGCGCGTGCGCCGTGGGCTGTGCCGGGTTCAAGATCAAGAAGCCGGCCCCTCCCGCCCCGACCCGGACGGCCACGCCGACGGTGAAGCCCACGCCGACCGTCACGCCCAAGCCGACGCCGACCGCGACGCCCACGCCCACGCCCACTGCGACGATGAAGCCGACGCCGACCGCGACGCCGACGCCGACGCCCACGCCGACCGCGACGCCCACGCCCACCGCCACGATGAAGCCCACGCCGACCGCCACGCCGACGCCCACGCCTACGCCGACCGTCACCCCCACGCGCTCGGCCACGCCCACGCAGACCACCACGCCCAGCCCCGCACGGAGCGCTTCACCGGCTCCCACCACTCCCGCCCCCACGGCCTCGGAGGAGCCGACCGACGCCGTCACCGAGGAGGCCGGGCAGCTGCCGGTGCCCTTCCCGATGGACCCCCCGACCAGCGAGCCGCTGACGATCCACCCGGTCGCGGTGGCCAAGGCGAACAGCACGGCCGACGCCCTGGAGCGGGGCCTGGCGCAGACCGGCGGCGGTGACAACGAGGCGCTGATCGCCGGCGCGGGCGCCGCCATGCTGGCCGTCGGCGCCGGTTCCCTCGTCCTGCTGCGGCGCCGCAGGACGGCGCGCCACGGCTGACGTGAGGAGGGGGCGGGGGCGGGTCCGGAATCCGGGTCCCGCCCCCGCCCTGTGCCGTCGAGAGCGGCGACACGAGGGTACGGCGACCGGTCGGTCCGGGCGGTCCGGTCGGGGGCGTCGGTGGGTGCCACCGTCCGGCGACCGCCCGGCACCGTAGCGGTCAGGCGCTGCCGCGTCCTGGATCGGAGGAGAGGGGATCCGGAGCCGGGGACGTCGCGGAAGGGCTCGGCGAGGAGACCTGTCGGACGGCGGCGACGGAGACGCCGGACGGGGTGGGTGTGGGGGCGCTGGGGCGGACGGTACCGGGCGATTCGTTCGAAGGGCCGGGTGTGGGAGTGCCGGGGCGGACGGTGGCGGGGGGTTCGCTGGTGGCACCGGGCGTCGGGAGGCTCGGCCGGCCGGTCTGCGACGGGACCGACGGCCGCCGTGTCCTGGCGGGTGCGGGTGCGGGCGGGGTCGGCTCCGCCGTCGGCGTCTCGGCCGATCGCTTCGGAGCCGGTTCGTCGGTGGACCCGGCCCCGGGCGCCCGGGTTCTGGCACCCGGCGGGGCGGAGCCCTCCGGAGGCTGCGCGGCGGAGGAGGGCGGAGCGGCACCGGAGTCCGGCGGCCGGGCAGCGGCCTGCGGGCCCGTCGCGGACGGCGGTGCGTCGGCCGGCCCGGTGCCCGGAGTCGCGTCCGGCCCCTCGGTGCGGTCCGCCGCGGGAGGGGGTGACGGGCTCGCGGTGCCGGGCGGGACGTCGACCGCGGTCGCCTCCGGCCGGGGTGCGCCGTCCGCCTCGCCGTGCACCAGCGCCGCGACGCCGCCGAGGAGGGCGCTCGCCGACAGGGCCAGCGACCACCACACGACGCCGCGCGCACCCCGCCGGAGGGCGGCGGACCGGGCGTGGCCCGGCGGCAGGGCACGCGCGGCGAGCGCGGCGGCGCTCCCGCGGTGGCGCGGGCCGACGGGCACGGGCCGCTCCGGTCGCTCCGGTCGCTCCGTTCGGACGACCGCGATCTCCATCGTCGGGGCCTCGGAGGAGCAGGAGCCGCAGAACGGGGCGACCTGCTCGACCGGGGGCGTCCGATCGTGCGGCCGGCCGTCGGGCGTGGACTGCAGGGCGGCGACGTAGCGGCAGGTTCGGGCGGCGATCGCGGCGGCGTTGACGCGCCAGGCGCCGTCGGGGTCGCCCTGGCCGGTCGGGCCCGTGTCCGGGCCGGTGATCTGCCGTCGCCCGGCGGCCTGGACGAGGGCTCGCAGGATCTCCCGCCGACACGTCTCCGGCATCGAGGCGAGGGACGGGCCGCCGGGTCGCCAGGAGGAACCGCGCTCCGTCGCCAATACGACCGTTCCCGCCGTGGGGCGGCGCTCCGGTGAGGTAGCGGGCAGGGCGGGCAGCCGGTCCCTCGGCGGCTGCCCCGAAGGGGTCCCCCCGTCGGCCGCGGGGTCGAACCACCCCTGCGGCCGACGGGTCGTGCGGACGACTCCGGTGGACCGGGTGGGGTCGTCGTCGCCGGGACGGGGGCCGGTGTCCGGCTGGTCCGGCGTGTCGCCGCGGCGCCTGAAGGCGTTCCAGGACGTCGAGGGCTCTGTCATCGTTCTCCCTTGTGCGTGGGATCGGCGGGCGGCCGTCCCTGGGCGCGGGTCGTCAGCGGGGGAGGGCCGCGACCCGGCTCATCCGGCGGCGGACCGCGAGGACCAGGGGGTTGGACTCCGGGTTCGGGGCGACGACCAGCAGGGTCGCCAGGAGGGCGGCTCCGACGGCGGCCGCCTCGGCGTCGGGGACCAGGCGCCAGGACGCGGCCGCCTGCCGCACGGCGAAGCGGGCCGGTCGGCTGGCCGGGCCTTCGAGCCGGGCCCATCCGTCGGCGACCAGCGTCCAGAGCTTGGCCGCGCACCGGGCGTCGCCCGCCAACCAGGCGAGGTCGGCGCGGGCCTCGGCCGCGGTGAGCGTGTACCGGTGACGGGCGCCGTACGTCGTGGCCAGGGTGATCAGCAGCTGGTCCATCCCCTGGACGGCCAGGGCGAGGTCGTGGCGGCGGGCCGCGCTGAGCGCCAGTTCCAGGACGCGGCGGTGCTCGGCGGGCAGGTCGGCGGCCCCGGTCCTGACGCTGTCGTCGCTCCTCGTGCGCGGGCGGCTCGTCGCGCGCGGAAAGCGCAGGCAGCACCGTCCGGCGGGGTCGATGTACAGCCCGATCCGGTCGCGCTCCCAGGGGTCCCGGCAGTCCTGTTCGTCCCGGTCGGGCGTGGACGGGTCGGTGACGACGAGTCGCAGCCCGGGCCGCGCCGCGCGGGAAGGACGGTCGCCCGGCCCGTCGCCGGGGGACGACGGTCGGCCGAAGGCGACGGCTCGCGGGTGGTCCGACGTCCAGCGTGCGGTCACGACGCTCCTCCCCGGCAGGCCGTGGAGGAGGCGACCGTTCCGGTGTTCGGAGCGGGGAGCCGGTGACCGGCCGGCGGCGGGGCGGCGTCCGGGTCGCGCACCGGCCGGCGCGAGGGGCGGCAGGACAACATGCGGATGGTTCTCCTTCGGTCGTACGCGGCTGCTCCGGCTCCCGGGCCCTGAAGGGCGGGATATGAAGGAGAAGGTCCGATCCGCAGGGCGATCCCGGGCCGTTATCGAACAGTTGTCATCGACCGTCGGGCGGGCGGCGATCCTGTCGGCGGACGCGCGGACCACCGCGCGGCGCGCCCCCGGGTACCCGGGCACCGGGAGAGCCGGGCCGATGCCGGCGGACGCCGATGTGCGGTGGTGATTGCAGTTTGGTCGCATTGCTGCGACGAGATGACCAGCATGTTGCGATTCTGTTGACAGGTGCCTTCTGAGCAGCCAAGCTACCCCCCAATATGTTGATTTCCGTGTAAAGGTGTCGCTTGCTGTTCGGTTTGGAGTGAAGTCTCTCCGACTGGACCTGGGCGCGGGACCGCGCGGATGGCATCAAGGAACCCTGCATGAGAAGAGTGGGATCCGTATGCGCGGGCCTTCTGAGCCTGCTTCTGTCGGTGATGGTCTGGGCGCCGGCCGTATCGGCCGCCCCCGTCGTCACCTCGACCGGGACCCAGTTCCCGGACACCGCCGGCCAGGGGGTACAGGCACACGGCGGCGGCGTGATCAAGGTGGGCGAGTACTACTACTGGTTCGGTGAGGACCGCGGCGAGGACAACCTGTTCCGCTACGTGTCGACCTACCGCTCCAAGGACCTGAAGACCTGGGAGCCCCGGGGGCACGCCCTCACCCAGCAGTCCTCGCCGGAGCTCGCCACCGCCCTGATCGAGCGGCCGAAGGTGCTCTACAACGCCAAGACCGGCCAGTTCGTGATGTGGATGCACAAGGAGGCCGACTCCTCCTACGCCGAGGCACGGGCGGCGGTGGCGGTCTCCGCCACGGTGGACGGCCCCTACGAGTGGAAGGGGTCGTTCCGTCCGAAGGACCCGGCCGGTAACGAGTACATGTCGCGTGACATCACCGTCTACGAGGACAAGGCCGCCGGCAAGGCCTACATGATCTCCTCCGCGAACTACAACGCCGATCTGATGATCTACGAGCTCACCGAGGACTACACGCAGATCAAGGGCGTCGTGGCGAACCCGTGGCCCGGCCAGCACCGTGAGTCGCCGGCGCTCTTCAAGCGCGGCGGCGTGTACTTCATGCTCACCTCCGGGACCAGCTACTGGGACCCCAACCAGCAGAAGTACGCCACCGCCAGCAGCCTCGCCGGGCCGTGGACGTCGATGCGGGACGTCGGCAACAGCAACGGCCACCAGTCGCAGACCGCGTTCGTGCTGCCGGTGGAGGGCAGCGAGACCACCTCCTACCTCTACCTGGGCGACCGCTGGGCGGGCGTGTGGTCCGACCCGAAGCGGGTCAACGACTCCACCTACGTGTGGCTCCCGCTGGAGTTCCCGGAGCCGACGACGATGGTCCTCCCGTGGTACACCGAGGTCTCGATCGACACGGCGACCGGACGCGTCCTCGGCACGGGCGGGGACCCGCTCAGCACCATGGCCAACAAGGGCAGCGGCCGCTGCGCGATCGTCCCCGGCAACGTCTCCGACAACAACGTCGCGGTGGAACAGGGCGCCTGTGACAGCGGCCTGAACAGCCAGTGGCGCTTCACCGACCCGAGCGGCGGCTACGTCCGCGTGCTCGCCCAGCACAGCGGCAAGTGCCTCGACGTCGCGGACAACTCGACCGCGAATGGGGCCGAGGTCAAGCAGTACGACTGCGGCTGGGGCAGCAACCAGCGCTGGCGGTTCGAGGACCTGAGCGACGGCTACTCCCGGATCGTCGCCCAGCACAGCGGCAAGTGCCTCGCCGTCCGGGACGGCTCCACCGAAGCCGGCGCGCACCTGGTCCAGACGGACTGCGGCAGCGCCGCGAGCCAGGCCTGGAAGCTCACCAAGGTGGGCGCGCCGGTCACCCCGACCGACCCGACCACCCCGACCGACCCGTCCAACGGTGGCACCGGGGGCAAGGCGGACCAGCAGATCAGCACCTCGGTCAAGGCCGGCGTGCTCACCATGACCGCCGCGACCGACGCCGTCCGGATCCCCTCGGTCACCTTCGGTGCGGGCGGGGCCTCGACCGGCACCCTGAACCCGGCGGCCGTCAAGGACTTCCGCGGCGGGACGACCGGCTGGTCGCTCACCGGCAAGGTCACCGACTTCGCCGGGCCGCGCGGAAAGATCGACGCCGGACGCCTGAGCTGGACGCCGACCTGCGACACCAAGGCCGAGAGCCCGAGCACCTGCCAGGCCGGCAGCTCCGGGGTCGTCGGCAAGGACGGCGCGACCCTGGCCTCCGTCCCCGACGGCGCCCTGACCGGTGGCGAGTTCACCGCCGGTGCCACCGTCTCCCTGGACGTCCCGAAGTTCACCCCCGTCGGTGACTACACCGGAACGCTCACCCTCACCCTCCTCTGATCCACCCCGCGTGGGGGGGGCCCCGGGGGCGGCCCCCCGGCGGCGATACCCCCGGGGCCCCGCGGGCCCTCGTGCATGAGGAGGTCCAGGACGGACAGGTTCGGGGCCCAGCCCCGTAGGTCGGCCCCGTACGGGGGGTGGG
>NZ_JBHYYB010000068.1:31609-47789 GCF_042752535.1 Kitasatospora sp. NPDC059327
ACGTCCCCCCCGGCCTTTTAAACCCCGTTACCCCTCCCCCCCCCCGCCATTTTAACCCCCGGGGGGGGGGCCCGCCGGGGGCCCGCCACGCGGCTCTCGGGAAAGCTGACGAGCCATGCGCAGAGCACCCGTTGTCACCCTCCTCCTCGTCGTCCTGACGGGGCTCTTCCCCTCCCCGGCCCGAGCCGCGGACAACGGCGAGTGGTCGGTCCGGCCGGCCGACTCCGCGATCACCCCGCGCACGGCCTTCCAGCTCTCGGTGCGGCCCGGTACGACGTTCGTGGACCGCGCGGTCGTCACCAACACCACGGGCGCGCCGTTGACCCTGCGGCTCCACGTCGCCGACGCCTACAACACGCCGCGCGACGGCGGCCTGGCGGTGCGCGGCCGCGAGGAGACCCAGCGCGACGTGGGCACCTGGGGGAAGCCCGAGCAGGACGTCGTGACCGTCCCGGCCGACTCGTCGGTCACCGTGGGCTTCACCCTCGCGGTTCCCGCCGACGCCGCGCCCGGGGACCACGTCGGCGCCCTGATGGCGGTCGACGACCGGGTCCAGCCGGGCTCCGGGTCCTTCATCGGTGTGCGGCGCGGCGTCGGCGCCCGGATCTACCTGCGGGTCGAAGGCCCGCAGCGGCCCTCGCTCGCGGTCGAGGGCCTGCGCCTCACCGCGCGGAACCCGCGCGTACCGTGGACCGGCGACAGCAGGACCACGGTGTCGTACACCCTGCACAACACCGGGAACGTCAAGCTCGACCCCCGGGTGTCGCTGAGCGTCGGGGGAGTGTTCGTCGGGGGTCCCACCACCAGGCAACTGACGAACGTGCCGGCCGAGCTGTTCCCCGGGGAGCGGGTGCAGGTGACCGAGGACTGGCCGGGGGCGCCCTCGGGCTGGGGCGACGCGACGGTCACGGCGACCGCCGACGGGGTGCGTGCCAGCGGGTCCGACGGCTTCCTGGAGGTGCCGTGGATCCCCCTCGCCGGCGTCCTCGTCCTCCTCACCGCCGGGGGCGCCGTCCTGCTGGTCAGGCGCCGTAGGAGGGTGGCGGCCCGCCCGGCCGCCGCGTGAGCCCCGCCCCCGCCCCGGCCGGGGCGGGCACCGGCGGACCTCCGTCACGGAGAGTCGCGACCGGACCGACCGGTGCGACCTCGGGAGCCGCGCCGGAACTCGTGATCGACCACTCCTTGCCAGCATCGTGACAAACCAGGGTAAATAGGGACTATGAACCCTGCTCTGGGTGGTGGCGACAAGATCCCCCCGGCCGGCCCCGCTGCCGGCCGCGGCGGCGCGTCCGGCACCGGCACCGGCGCCGGCCGCCGGCCGTCCGCGGCGGCCAGCGGCGCCGCGCGGGGCGACCCGCCGCAGCCGCCCCGTCCACCGGGCCGGGCGGGCGACCGCAGCTTCGCCCGCGAGGTGTTCCTCGTCCAGCTGGTGATGGTGGTGCTCCTGGTCACCGGCGCCGTGGTCGCCCTCGTGGTGCAGTCACAGCACGCCACCCTGACCGACGCCCGGCACCGCACCCTCGCCGCCGCCGAGTCCTTCGCCCACGCGCCGGGGCTGGTGGCGACCCTGGAGGGCGACGCCCCGTCGGCGACGCTCCAGCCCCTGGCCGAGGAGGCCCGCAAGGCCGCCGGCATCGACGCGATCATCGTGTACCGGCTCGACGGGACGGCGCTCACGCACAGCGACACCTCGCAGGTCGGCAAGTTCGTCATCGGCCCGTACTCCCAGGCCGCCGAGGGCGAGGCCTTCACCAGCACCTTCAACGGCGCACTGGGCCGCTCGGTGGTCTCCGCCGTCCCCGTCAAGGACGCGGCCGGCACCGTGGTGGGCATCGTCGCCGCCCCCGTCACGGTCGAGTCCATCCACAAGTCGGTCCACCAGGAGCTGCCCGTCATCCTGATCGGCGCGGCGGCCGCCGTGGCCCTCGCCGCCGGCTGCGCCGCCCTGGTGAGCCGTCGGCTGCGCCGCCAGACCCGGGGGCTGGGCGCGGCCGAGATGACCCGGATGTACGAACACCACGACGCCGTCCTGCACGCGGTGCGGGAGGGCGTCCTGATCACCGACGACAGCGGTCGCCTGCTCCTGGCCAACGACGAGGCCCGCCGCCTCCTCGACCTCCCCGCCGACGCGGAAGGACGTCGGGTCGACGCCCTCGGTCTCGACCCCGCCACCGCCGAACTCCTGGCCTCGGACCGGAGCACCAACGACGAGGTCCACCTGGCGGCGGACCGCCTGCTCTCCCTCAACAAGAGGCCCACCACGCCCACCGGAGTGCACGGGACCAGCGTCGTCACCCTGCGGGACACCACGGAGCTGAACGCGCTCACCGGCCGGGCCGAGCTGGCCCGGGCGAGACTCAAACTGCTCTACGACGCCGGGATGCTGATCGGCTCGACCCTGGACGTGGTGCGCACCGCCGAGGAACTCGCCCAGGCCGCCGTCCCGGGCTTCGCCGACATCGCCACCGTCGAACTGCAGGACCCGGTGCTGCACGGCGACGCCCCGGCGGGCGCCTCCACCGAGCTGCGCCGCTGCGCCGTCGCGGGACTGGCGAAGGACCACCCGCTCTACCCCGTCGGGCGGCTGATCGACTTCGCGCCCGGCACGCCGATGGCGGCTGGCGTGCGCGAGGGCCGGTCCGTCATCGAGGCCGACCTCGCCGCCTCCACCGGCTGGCGCACCCAGGACCTCGACCGTGCCCAGCAGATCCTCGACTACGGGATCCACTCGCTGATGGCCGTGCCGCTCCAGGCCCGCGGCGTGACGCTGGGGCTGGTGAACTTCTGGCGCACGCACGACTCCCCGCCCTTCGACGAGGAGGACCTCGCCTTCGCCAAGGAGGTCGGCGGCCGGGCCGCGGTCTGCATCGACAACGCCAGGCGCTACAGCCGCGAGCACGCCATGGCGGAGACCCTCCAGCGCAGCCTGCTGCCGCGGGAGCTGCCCGCCCAGGAGTCCCTGGACGTGGCACACCGGTACCTGCCGGCGCAGGCGGGCGTGGGCGGCGACTGGTTCGACGTGATCCCGCTGCCGGGCGCCCGGGTCGCCCTGGTGGTCGGCGACGTGGTCGGCCACGGCCTGCACGCCGCCGTCACCATGGGCCGGCTCCGGATCGCCGTCCACAACTTCTCGGCCCTGGACCTCGCGCCGGACGAACTGCTGAGCCACCTCGACGACCTGGTCACCCGCATCGACGACCAGGAGGGCGAGGGCCCGGACAGCGCCCAGGCGATGACCGGCGCCACCTGCTTCTACGCCGTCTACGACGCGGTCGGCGGGCGGGTCAGCGCCGCCACCGCGGGCCACCCCCCGATGGCGGTGATCCGGCCCGACGGCACCGTCGAGTTCCTGCACCCGCCGGTCTCCCCACCGCTCGGCCTGGGCTTCGGCATGCCGGTGGAGGCCGTCGAACTGGAGGTGCCCGAGGGCTCCCGACTGGTCCTCTACACCGACGGCCTGCTCGCGGCCCGTGACCGCGACATCGATGTGGCCCTGGGCGCGCTGGGCGAGGCGCTCGGCGGGCCGTTCCGCCTCCCGGAGGCCACCTGCGAGGAGGTGCTGGAGTCGATGCTGGTGGAACGGCCCGTCGACGACATCGCCCTCGTGGTGGCACGCACCCGGCTCCTCTCCCGGGACCGCGTCGCCGAGTGGGAGGTGGCGAACACCCCCGAGGCCGTGAGCCCGGTGCGCCGGGCCTGCGCCCGCCAACTGGCCCGCTGGGACCTGGAACACCTCGCCTTCGGCACCGAGCTCATCCTCAGCGAGCTCATCACCAACGCCGTGCGGTACGGCGTGCCGCCCATCCGCGTCCGGCTGCTCCGCACCGCGACCCTGGTCTGCGAGGTGTCCGACGGGAGCAGCACCGCCCCGCACATCCGCCGGGCCGCCGACACCGACGAGGGCGGCCGGGGACTCTTCCTCGTCGCCCGCTACGCCGAGCACTGGGGGACGCGCTACTCGGCGCGGGGCAAGACCATCTGGACCTCCCAGGCGCTCAGCGGAGGGGACGGGGCGGCCGATGAACCGTCGGAGGAGGAGCTGCTCGGTCAGTGGGACGATCTGGCGATCTGAACCGGCACCGAGCGCGCCGGAGCGCGACGGGGCGCGACGGTCCCGGGGCGGTCGGCCCGCGCGAACTCGGGCCGTGCCCCGGGCCCCGGGCCGAGTAGGCTCGAAGGGCACGCACACCGCGTCACCGCCGAACCCCCTCAGGAGGCGTCGTGACCCGAGTACGCCGCCGTGTTCACGCGCTCGCCGTCTGCTGCTGCCTGGCGGTGGTGGGTGTCGCCGCCTGCGGCGGGAGCGAGCAGCCGCCGCCGGTGCGGCCGGCGGTCGCCGTCTCGGCCCGGAACGCCGGAGGGATGGCCGCGCTGGTCGCGGCCGCCCGGTCGGAGGGCAAGCTCAACGTCACCACGCTGCTGCCGCACTGGGCGAACTACGGCGGCCTGATCGACGGCTTCACGGCGAAGTACGGGATCCAGGTCGTCGCCGACAACCCCTACGGCTCCAGCCAGGACGAGATCGACGAGATCCACCGCTACCAGGGCCAGGAGCGCGCGCCCGACGTCCTCGACCTCGGTGACGCCTACGCCCAGTCCGCGGCGGACCAGGGCCTGCTGGCCACGTACGAGCCGGCGACGTTCGACCGGATCCCGGACCAGCAGAAGGACGCCGACGGCCGGTGGGCCAACAGCTACGGCGGCTACGTGTCGATCGGGTGCGACGCGAAACGGGTCCGGACCTGCCCGGCCTCGTTCGCCGACCTGCTCAAGCCCGAGTACAAGGGCATGGTCGCGCTGAACGGCGACCCCACCACCGCGGGGTCGGCCTTCGCCGGGGTGTTCGCGGCGGCCCTCGCCAACGGCGGCTCGTTCGACGACATCAGCCCCGGCGTCGCCTTCTTCGCGAAGCTCGACGCCGTCGGCAACTACAACCGGGCCAACCCCAACCCGGCCGCGATCGCCCGCGGCGAGACGCCGATCAGCATCGAGTGGGACTTCCTCAACCTCACCCACGTCGCCGAGCTCGCCGGCAGCGGTGTCGACTGGCGGGTGGCCATCCCGTTCGACGGCAGCTTCTCGCAGTACTACGCCCAGGCCATCAACAAGACCGCCCCGCACCCGGCCGCCGCCCGCCTGTGGGAGGAGTACCTGGCGAGCGCGGAGGGCCAGAACCTGCGGCTCGTCGACTACGCGCGCCCCGTCCTGCTGGACGCCATGGCGAAGAACGGCACCCTCGACAAGGCCCTCGCCGCGAAGCTGCCGACGGTCGAGGGCACGCCGGCCTTCCCCACCGAGGGTCAGCTGAACACGGCGCTGCAGTACGTCCGGCAGAACTGGGCCGCGGCCGTGCCCGTCCGGTGAGCTCGAACCGGCCGGGATTCCCCGCTGTGCCGGGCGGGCTGATCTGACATCATGGAGCGATGTCTTCGGTCGAACTCCCCGGTATGACACTGGAATGGGCTCAGCCCCCCGCTGACTGGACGTACCGCGACGGCGCCCTGACCGTCGTCGCGGGAGCCGGTACCGACATCTTCACCCCGCCCCTCGGCGGAGATCCGAGGACGGACGCCCCGCGCGCGCTGACCGTCGAACCCGTCCAGGGCGACTGGCAGTTCGGCGCGCGCCTGCGGGTGGGCTTCCGCGACTCCTGGGACGCGGGCGCCCTCCTGGTCTGGTCCGACGCCGAGCACTGGGCGAAGGTCAACTTCGAGTACGCGCCGGACGGCCACCCGGCGGTCTTCTCGGTCGTCACCCGGGGCCGCTCCGACGACGCGGTGGGCGGGCGGGTCGACGACGAGCACCTGTGGCTGCGGATCAGCCGGATCGACGGCGCCTTCGCCTTCCACGCCTCGTCCGACGGGAAGCGGTGGAGCCTGGTCCGGCAGTTCGACCTGGACGGGTCGCGCCCGGTGCGGGTCGGGATCGAGGCGCAGTCACCGGTCGGTCAGGGCTGCGAGGTCGTCTTCGACGAGATCGCCTTCACTCCCGAGCGGCTGGCCGACCTCCTCGACGGCAGCTGACCCGGCCCGGGGGGGCCGCGCCGACCGTGGTCGGCGCGGCCACGGCGAGCGCCGCGTCAGCGGTTGTGCGCGACCTGACCGGGCTTGCAGCCCGGCACGGTCGCCGACAGTTCCAGGGCGGCTCTGGTGAGGGCGCCGTACACCCCGTCGGCGCGTTCGTCACCCCGGATCCCGGCGGCCTGCTGGAAGCCGGCGAGGACCCGCCCGGTGGCGGCGTCGAAGCGGCCGCGCTGGAACACCGAGTCGCCCGGCGCGCAGCCGGCCTTGACCAGCAGCCGCTGCAACTGCAGCACCTCCGCCCCGGAGTCGCCCAGCCGCAGCACCCGTACTGTCGGCGCCGTCGCGGACGGGGAGGGCGCGGGGGAGGTGGGCTGCGGGGCGGGCGGCGGAGCCGTCGGCGTCGGGGGCGTGCTCGGCGGAGCGGGTGTGACGGTGTCGCTCGGCACACCGGGGGGCGTCGTCGGCGCCGGTGGCGCGGTGGTCGGGCTGATTCCCGACGGGGGTGACGCGGGCGCGGGTTTGGACCTGCGCGGGCTCGGGGTCGCCGGTGCCGACGGTGACGAGGGCGCCGGTGCGGGCGGGAGCGGCGTGGCACTCTCCGTCGTCGGCACCGGGGTGAGGTCGTCCGCGGTGACCGGTGTCCGGTCGGCCTGCTGGGGTTCGGCGACGTGGCTCACCAGTGGTCCGGCCATCGCGAACCCGATGGCCAGCGCGAGGGTTCCCACACCGGCGGTGCCGACCGCGATCCGGCGGCGGGCGACCGCGTGCCGCCCCGGCCGGCCGGGCCGGGAACGGTCGGGGGTGAGCACGATGTCGGCCGACCACTCCTGAGGAGGTGTCGGCTCCTCGGGTGCGAACGCGGGTGTGGCGGTGGCGGTGGCGGTGGCTGCGGGCGCCGCCGTCCGCCGGTCGGTCGGCTCGGGGCGGAAGCACGCCAGCAGGCCGGTGCGCAGGCGGTCGCCGTCCCACCGGTGGACGGCCCGCAGATCGTCCAGCGCCCCGTGGCAGCGGTGGCACTGCGCCAGGTGGGCGGCGAGTTCGGCCGTGGGCGCGGTGCCGCTGCCCGCCACCTCCGCGAGCAGGGCGGCCAGATGGCGGCACCGGCGCTCGGGAGCGCCGGCGGCGTGGGCGCGGACGTAGGCGTCGGCGAGGGCTCTGCGGGCCTGCTCGGAGGGGGCCGGGCGGGCAGCCGCGGGCCGGTCGCCTCCGGTCGCCGGGGTGAGCGCCCGCCACACTTCGGTCGCCGGGAGGTCCGGGAGCTGGGCCAGCGCGCCCTGCAGCGGACCGTCCGCCTCGGCGACGACCTCGCGGTAGCTCCGGTGCGCCGTCCTGCGGACGGACAGCCAGGCCCGGAAGTCGGCCGACAGGTCGTCGTCCCGACCGCTGTCGGCCCAGTCGGCGGCGAGCAGCCGTGCCTCGCCGAGCAGGACGCAGACCCAGGACGAACTCCGGGCCCGCTCCTGGAGGACGGCGTCGAGCGCGCCGTCCAGGACGTCGGCGGCCAGGGTGTGCGCGGCCCGCGGAGTGGCGCAGAGGAGGCCGGCGTAGGCCAGCACCACGTCGCCGTACCGGAGCGTGCGGGCCCGGGCCGTGACCCGCCCGGCGGGCGAGGGGGGCACGGGCCCGTCGGAACGCGCGTCGCCGGGCGAGTTGCGAGCAGATGACATGAAGGTCCTCGGGGACATCGGCCGACGACGGGTGCGCACGGGCCTCTCGCGCCGCCTACCGGGAGCGTCGTTCTTCGGTCATGGGCCGCAGCCCGGGGCGGCACGGCTCCCGGGCTGTCCGTCGGCCGGCGAGCGGGCGGAGCGGGGCCGCGGTGCGCCGTCCGGGTGCTCCCGTCTTCGACGCCGGGCGGGGCGCGCGCCGGTGCTCACAAGCGGAAGGCGGCGGTCGGCCGGCACATCGGGTCCGCGGCGCAGTCGGCGGAACGCAGCTGAAGGTCGTCGAACTCCTGCCCGTGGCCGGAGGACGCGAGGAGCAGTCCGGAGGAGCGCTGGCGAAGCGCGCTCTCCCCGCCCGTGAGGTCGACCACCTGCCAGGACTGACGGTTGTTCCCGTCGCACACCTCCTGGGTGACGATGGCCCCGGTGGTTCCGGCCGATTCCAGGCAGCCGCTGTTCGCGGCACCGACGATCTGGACGCCGCCGGAGCGGTCGGCGCGCACGATCCACGACTGGACGGTCAAAGACTCGCACTTCATGAAGTACGGGGTGCCGGTCGTCGACTCGAAGTCCTCGATCTCGCCGCAGGTCCCCGTCGTGGCGAGACGCAGCTGTACGCGACGGTCCCCCGGCAGCGCGGCGGCGGGGGTGGAGATCGATTGGACGCTGGCCGTCAGCGATCCGTCCCGCCTCTTGGTCGGGGTCCGGCGGGGTGAGGGAGGGGCCGGGGCGCTGGGCCGGGTGCTGGGGCTCGGCGGCGCGGCCTTGGTGGGGGACGCGGTGACGCCCGGTGCTGCCGCGGTCGGGTCGGGGGCCGGGGCGGACGGCGGCGGTGGGGTCTCCGGGAGTGCGGTGGGGGCGGCCGGAGCGTCCGGGACACCGTCCGCCAGGGTGGAGAGCGGACCCGGTGTCCGCGCCTCCGCGGGTTGTCCCGGGGACGACGGCGCGAGGAACGGGGTCAGCGCGATCGCCGCCACGACGACGGCGCCGGCCGTGAGGACGCCGGCCATCGCCTTCGAGGAGGTGCCCGGGAACGGACCGGAGGACGGCGGCGCGTGATGCGGGGTCGGGGCGGGCAGGGAGCCGGAGCCGGCGTGTGCGGCGAGCGCGGACGTGGCGGCCTCACCGCTCGGCCACGGTCCGAGGAACGCCATCGCGGCGAGGCGCAACCGCCGGTTGATGTCCCGCAGTTCCTCGTCGCAGCGCCGGCATTCCGCGCACTGTTCGAGGTGCCTGGCCAGTGCCTTGGACCTGCGCGCCGAGGTGCCGCGGGCGTGTGCGGTGAGCCGGGCCGCGTAGGCCTGGCACTCGGCCGACTGCGTCCTGGACAGGTGCGCCGCCAGGTACGCGGTGCGCAGGCCCTCGCGTGCTCGGGAGGCGAGCGACGAGACCCCGCTCGCCGAGAGCCCGAGCAGGGGGGCCACCTCCTCCGCCGGGCGGCGTTCGACCACCGAGTGCCACAGCACGGACTGCCAGCGCTCCGGCAGGGAGCGGAACGCCGTGACGATCAGGTGGTGCTCGGCGGACGCGGCGACGATCTGGTCGGGGGAGAGGGCGTGATCGGCCTCGTCCGCCCAGTCCTGGACGTCCTCGGTGGGGAAGGAGCGCCGCTCGCTCGCCGCCCACGCCACCGCGGTGTTGCGGACGACGGTGAAGAGGTAGGGGCGCCAGTTGTCGGTCGGCCCGTTGCCCGCCCGCACGGCCGCCAGAGTGCGGACGAAGGCCTCGCTCGCCAGGTCCTCGGCGCGGTGGTCGAGGCCGCCGAGCGAGCGCGCGTAGCCCAGCGCGGCACGGTGGTGGCGCTCGAAGAGCGTCCCCACCACGTCGTCGTCCCCGGCTCGCAGACGGGCGATCAGCGAGGCGTCGGAAGCGGCGTCGGAGCCGGCGGCGGTGTCGTGCCGGGGCTGGGCGGGCTCGCCGGCCGTCCCCTGGCGGAAGGTGGGCACGGAAGTGTCGTCGGCCGGGTGCGGCGGCTGGGGCATGCTGGTCCTTGAGGAGGGTACGGACGTTCGGCTTCGGCTTCGGTGTCGACGGATCGCGGAGCGGGCGGACCAGGGGCCCGCTCGGATGGCCGGAGTGCCGGGGCGGCGCGCGGGGGCCGGAGCGCGGTGGGTGTGCGGCGGTGTCCGGGCCGTGCCCGGCCGGCGATGTTGGCGTGGCCACGGCCCGTGGAGGCCGACATCGGCCGGGCGCGGCCCGCGGGTCGGCGTCCCGGGGCGACCCGCCCTCGTCGGCACCGGGGCGAGGGTTTGGGCAGAGCGCGCCACAGTGCCGCTGACATCGACAACACGGCGGGCCGGCACGGCACACTCCTCGGATCTGGGGAGACTCGATCAGGTGGAGTCGGGACCGCCGCCCGCGTCCCGCTGCGTTACGAGATCGTTATTCGGGGGGCGGCGTGGACTCCGGGACGCCACGGAAGTGGCAGTGAATCGGGATAGTTGAACTCAAAAGAACACAAGCGCACATGATAGAACGATCGAGAGTCATGACACCGTCGACGCGGTGTCGCCGTCAAGGGAGGCGGTCGGCTCGCGGCCTCGACCGCGCGCCGAACGGCGGGTTGCGCCACTGCGCGGGGAGTCCGCAAGGTGGTCACCCCGGGACGGGGCGGGTTCCGTGCGGTCGGGCCTCTTCGCCCGGTCCGACCGGCTCTGGTCCTCGGATCGGGGAGGCCCCGGAGGTCGCCGCCGAGGTGGCCCCGGCTCGTCGGGGCCCGCACTACGCAGGACTACGGCAGGGACTACCTACGGTTCGGCGGACCCGCGCGAACTTGGGTGGCCGCAGTGCTGGACGGGCTCGCCCGCGCGGGTTTTGCTGGAAGTGGAACTACCGCCCGAGATGACCGGGTGCTGCCCGAGGAGAAGAGCCATGGCCACCAGAATGCGGCCCGTTGTGAGCCGCCGCACCGCCATCTATCTGCGGTGTTACCCGTATGACGCGGTGCGGATGCTCGACTGCTGGCAGACCCTTGAGCGCTACTCGATCGAAACCGGGCTGGGTGAGGCGACGCTGTTCCTGGACAACGGGCGGCGGTCGACCGAGCGCCTGGTGGCGCTGGCCGACCTGATGCGCGCTGTGGAGGCGGGCGTGTGCGACACCGTGCTCGTCCCCGGTCCGTTCGTGTTCTCCCTGGACGACGCGGAGGCCGCGGTGACCATCCGGAGGCTGGAGGAAGCGGGCTGCCGGGTCGTCGAAATGCCGCGCCCGGTGCAGCCCTCCCGGGTCCTGGTCGCCGACATGGTCGCGGCCCGCTGACCGTGTGCCGGTCGACCGCCCCGACGGCCGGGGCGGCGGGTGGCAACGCGCGGGCCGTCACGGCACCCCGCGCGAGCTCGGTCTGAGGGCCGCCCGCGCGGCCCGTGTTGGGCCGGAAAGATTCTGACGAGGCGTCAACTCGCGGAGCCCTCAAGGGTATCGAGGCCGGTGGTGGACCGATTCGTCGAAGGTTCCAGTCCGCTGCTCCTGCTCGGGCCCGTCGGCGGTTCCGCCCCGCTCGGCGAGCGCGCGTCGGTCGATGGCCGGGGTTCCGCGCCGTCCGGATCGGCGCTGCCACTGAGCTGATGGTCGGCCCCGATGCCGCCGGTCGCTCCCTTCGGGGGCGGCCGGCGGCGCCGTAGGTGCGAGCCCCGTCGCCGTCGCCGTGCCGGGTGCGGCGCGCCCGTCATGTAGCCCCCTGTCGAACGCCCCCCGCGCCGGCCCCGGAGTCGGCGCGGGGCCGGTGTGGGGCCGGTGCGCCTGCGCGGGGGGCGAGGCGTCCGGACCGCCTCCCCGGCCCGGTCCGGTAAGGGCGTGCGCCGCCGCGGCGGACCGCGGCGCGGATGTCACCGCGTGTGTCACCGCGTGGCGGCGGCCGATCGCATTCGGCCATCGCGACCACGGCCGCCGCGGCGCTCGCGGGGTGGTGGCGGGGCGGCCCGCACGCGGGCGAGGCGGGGTGCGCGACCTGTCCTTCGGCCCGGTCGGAGCCCTGGTGTTCGCGGGACCCGCGGGAGCGCCGCCGAGAGGTCGGCGGGCCCTCGTCGACGCTCGCGGTTCGGCCGGTTCGCGTTGGCGGGGTGACATGTTCGCGTAAACATGCCACGCTTCTCCCAGTCCGCCGCTCCCACCAAGGTCCTTGTGGGAGACGGCAGTTGCGTGTTCCTGCTCCGTCGCTCCGGCCGCCGTTCCCGATGCCTTCATCCGGTTCGGCCGGCCCCGCCGAGGCCGATCCGTGGTCGGCCGACCCCCGAGGAGTTCCGTTGACACGTCCCCCCCACAAGACAGCCGGCGCGTGCGCGCTGGTCCTCGGCGCCGCGCTGATCGCCGCCGTGCTGCCGACCGGTACCGCCGGCGCCGCCCCGCCCGGAGCGGGTACCACCACCGTGACCGCGGCCGGGCGCGCGGCCGTCGGCGGCCCCGCTCCCCGGCCGGGCGCGCTGCCCACCGCGCTGAACCCCGAGGAGCGGGCCGCCCTGGTGGCCGACGCCCGGTCGCGCCGCTCCACCACCGCCCAGGCCCTGGGCCTCGGCGCCGAGGAGGAGTTGGTGCCGAAGTCCGTCGACAAGGACGCCGACGGCACGCTGCACACCCGGTACGACCGCACCTTCGCCGGACTTCCCGTGCTCGGCGGGGACCTGGTCGTCCACACGGCGGCGGACGGCACCGTCAAGGGGGTCGACAGGGCCACGGACGCGGCCATCACGGTGACCTCCGGGCTCGCGAAGGTCACCGCCGAGGCCGCCAACGCCGCCGCGTTGGAGCGCGCCAGGGCCGAGGGCGGGAAGGACGCGCGGGTCGAGTCCGTCCGCGAGGTGGTGTGGGCCGCCTCCGGCACGCCGGTGCCGGCCTGGGAGAGCGTCGTCGGCGGCCTGCAGGACGACGGGACCCCGTCGGAGCTGCACGTCATCACCGACGCCGGCACCGGCACCCGCCTGTTCGACTACCAGAGCGTCAAGAACGGCACCGGCAACAGCCAGTACTCCGGCCAGGTCACCCTCGGCACCGCGGAGGCCGACGGCACCCACACCCTGACCGACAACACCCGTGGCGGGCACCGCACCTACGACCTGGCGCACAGCGAGAGCGGACGGGACAAGGGCACCCTCTTCACCGACGACGACGACGTGTGGGGCAACGGCCGCCCCGACCAGGTGCAGACCGCCGGCGTGGACGCGGCCTACGGCGCCCAACTGACCTGGGACTACTACAAGAACGTCCAGGGCCGGGACGGCATCAAGAACGACGGCGCCGCCGCCACCAGCCGCGTCCACTACGGCACGGGGTACGTGAACGCCTTCTGGTCGGACGCCTGCTTCTGCATGACCTACGGCGACGGCGACTACGACGCCAAACCGCTCACCTCCATCGACGTGGCCGCCCACGAGATGACGCACGGCGTCACCGCCTTCACCGCCGGCCTGATCTACCGCGGCGAGTCCGGCGGCCTGAACGAGGCCACCTCCGACATCATGGCCAGCGCCGTGGAGTTCTGGGCCGGCAACGCCGCCGACCCGGGGGACTACCTGATCGGCGAGAAGATCGACATCAACGGCGACGGCACGCCGCTGCGCTACATGGACAAGCCCTCCAAGGACGGCGCCTCCAAGGACTACTGGTACGCCGGAATCGGCTCCACCGACGTCCACTACTCCTCCGGCCCGGCCAACCACTGGTTCTACCTGGCCTCCGAGGGCAGCGGCGCCAAGATCGTCGACGGCGTCGCGTACGACTCCCCGACCGTCGAGGGCCGGCCGGTGAACCCGATCGGACGCGACGCCGCCGCGGCCATCTGGTTCCGGGCCCTGAGCACCTACATGACGTCCACCACCGACTACGCCGGTGCCCGCACCGCGACCCTCCAGGCCGCCGCCGACCTGTACGGCGCCGACAGCCCCACCTACCGGAACACCGCCAACGCCTGGGCCGCCGTCAACGTCGGCTCCCGGATCACCACGGGCGTCACCCTGACCAACCCCGGCGACCAGGTGACCCGGACCGGTACGGCGGTGAACCTCCAGGCGGAGGCCAGCAGCAGCAACCCCGGGCCGCTCACCTACACCGCCACCGGCCTGCCCGCCGGCCTGACGATCGACAGCGCCGGCGGTCTGATCTCCGGCACCCCCACCACCCAGGCCACCAGCACCGTCACGCTCACGGTCACGGACTCCACCGGAGCCCTCGACGTGCTGTCGTTCTCCTGGATCACCTACACCATCGGCCAGTGCGCCACGGCCCAGCTGTTCGCCAACCCGGGCTTCGAGTCCGGTCATGAGGCGTGGAGGGAGTCGAAGAGCAGGATCATCGACTCCACCAACCCCTACGGCCTCCCGCGCAGCGGCGCGTGGAAGGCCTGGCTCGGCGGACACGGCTACAGCACCACCGACACGCTGGCCCAGACCGTCCACGTCCCCTACGGCTGCCGCGCCACGCTGTCCTTCTGGGTGAACATCACCACGGACGAGGAGACCAAGGTCATCCCGTTCGACAAGCTGACCGTCCTGGCGGGCGACACCGTGGTGGCGACCTGGTCCAACCTGGACGCGACCACCGGTTACGTCGAGAAGAGCGTCGACCTGTCCGCCTACCCGGGGCAGTACGTCGACGTGCGGTTCGTGGCCAGCGAGGACCTCGCGGCCCGGACCAGCTTCCTGATCGACGACACCGCGCTCACCCTCGGCAACTGACCGACCCACCGGACCGGAGCGAGCCGCGGTCCTCGTCCGTCGGAGTCCGGCGGCGATCGCGGACGGACCGCGGCTCGCTCCCCGGAGTGTCCGTCGCCCACCGGGCGGCGGACACCTCGGCGTTCCGGGACACCCGGTCCGTCCCGCGCCGGAGCCGGCCGAGGGCCACGGGCTGGATCACGGTTGGGTAACTCCGCGGGCACGAATGCCGGTTTTCCCCTTTTCACCAGGGACAGCCGAAGGAGACCCGGGAACCCGGCACCGCGCCGGCCCCACGCGGATCGATCCAGCAAGGACTTTGATGCCCGTTTCCGTCGCCCCCCTCACCGACGCCGAACTCACCGGACTGCTGCCGGAGGTGGCCACCCGGCGACCAGCGGCCGAGGAGCTCATGCGCAGACACGGCGAGGTGATCCTGAGTTACGCCGGTCTCCTGTGCAGGGACCGGCAGAGCGCCGAAGCGCTGCTGGTGGGGTCCTTCAACCGGACGCTCGACCTCTTCGAGCACGCGGCCACCCCGCGGCCGACCTGGATAGCGTGCCTCGCGGGCGAGGCCCGGAGGCTGGCCGCCCGGTGGGCCGACGACGGGCGCCTCGACGCGTTGTCGTCCGGGTTCGCCCGCTGGTTGCGACACCTGTGCGGACCGGCCCGGAGCGGCTTCGTCACCGCGCTCCGGACGGCGGAGAACGCCCGTCCGCTCCACCGCGCGCTCCACCGGTTGTCCCCGTCCACCGCCACGGAGGTGTGGCACACCCTGCTGAGGGTGTTCGGGGTCGAGGCCCCGGCCACGCGGCGGGCCCTCCCGGCGCCGGCCGCCCCGGTGCGCCAGGAGCTGACCAGGGTCTACCTGCGGGAACGCAACTCCCTCCTCGGGGAGCGTGGCTGCCGGCACCTGGCGGCCCGGCTGGCCGACGCCGCGAGCGACGACGCCGCCGTCGCGCCGGAGCTGACCGCCCACCTGGCCGCCTGCGGGAGCTGCGTCCAGACGCTGGCCGACCTGCGGGCCGTCCACCGGTGGGACGTCGCGGAACTGCAGGAGCGCGCACTGCTCCGCTGCTGGGAGGCCGCGCCGCAGGAGCCGGCCGGCACCCGCGCCGAGGACGCGGCCGAGTTCCCCGGGCCGCCGCCGGTGGCGGCGGAGGTAGCGGCGGCGGAGTGCGGGGCGTCGCCGGAGCGTCGGCAGCACCGGTCCGCGCGGCATGCCCGCCGGGGCCGGACGGCTGCCCTCTGGGCGGCCGGCCTGGGGACGCTGCTGCCGCCGGTGAAGGCCGCGGTCGGGCCCCGGAGCGGCGCTCCCGAGGCGCCGAGCCCGACGGAGCACCAGGGCTCCGCCGGCCTTCCCGGGCCCACCGGTCCTCCCGGCCCGACCCGTCCGACCAACCCTCCCCGCCCGACCGGCCCGCCGAACGTCCGGGGCGCGACGCCCGACTCCCTCTCCGTGCGCGCCCCCGGGGCACCCTTCGCCGCGCTCTGGTCGGACCTGCCGGGACCGGGCCCGCGCCGCCGGGCGGCCAGTGAGAAGGTGCCCTGGCGCTGCGGTGGGCCCTGGCCGAAGCCGACCGCCGATGCCGCGGTCCACCGCACCTCGACGGCCACGCCGCCGGTCGGACCCGCACCGGTCGGATCGCCGCCGGTCGGAGCGGCGTCCGGGGCGGCAGGCGCATGATCCGCCGCCGGGGGCCTGCCGCACCACCGCGACAGGCCCCCGGCGGCGGGCGGTCAGATCTCCAGGCCCTCCAGCATCTCCGTGACCAGCGCCGCGATCGGCGAGCGCTCGGACCGGGTGAGGGTGATGTGCGCGAACAGCGGGTGGCCCTTCAGCTTCTCC
>NZ_JBHYYB010000069.1:0-47700 GCF_042752535.1 Kitasatospora sp. NPDC059327
GTCGTCGGCGCCGCCGACGCCACCACCGGCCAGGCGATCGTCGCCTTCGTCATCCTGCGCGGCAACGCCACCGACAGCCCCGAACTGGTCGAGGAGCTGCGCGCGCACGTCGGCCGCACCCTCGGCCCGATCGCCAAGCCGAAGCAGATCAAGGTCGTCGGCGAGCTGCCGAAGACCCGCTCCGGCAAGATCATGCGCCGCCTGCTGCGTGACATCGCCGAGGGCCGCGAGGTCGGTGACACCACCACGCTGGCCGACAGCTCGGTGATGAGCCTGATCCAGTCCCAGCTCCCCCCGGCGGGCAGCGAGGGCTGACACCCCGTCGAACGCCACGGTGCCCCGGGTGGTCGCGACCACCCGGGGCACCGCCGTCCGGCCCCGCCGGCACGCACCGGGCCCCGTGCGCGTCCGCGTGAACACCTCGCGAGCGCCCGGCTTCCGTGCCGCGGGGCGGGTCAGTCCACCGGCGCCCGGCGCTCGACGACCAGCGTCCGCAGGATGTCGTACGCGTTCTGGACGAAGCCCCGACTGCGCAGCGGCAGCGTGCCGGCCATCACCGCCAGCCCCACCTGCGCGCGCGGGCTGAACCCGACGAACGTGGTGAACCCCCGGGTGGCTCCGGCGTGGTAGACCACCTCGTCGCCGCCCTCCCGGTCCGCGCCACCACCCGTCCCGCCACCCACAGGGTCGCCCACCAGGTCGCCCGCCGATTCCGCGGCCAGTTCGACGGCCAATCGCTCAGCCACTTCCTCGGTCAACGCGGCAGCCGGTTCGACGTCCGGGCCGCCCGCCGGCCGACCCGGCTCCGGCGCCGCCGGGACCGAGCGGTGGTTCCAGCCCAGGCAGATCCGTGTCCCGCCGCGCCGCCGTCCCGCCCGCGGTCGCCGGACCTCGCCCAAGGCCGTCCGCAACGCCCCCGCGTCGGTCCGTTCGGGCAGCGGGACGGCGTCCAGCGCCAGATGCGCCTGCAGATAGCGGAGCATGTCGTCCGCCGTGGAACGCAGCGCGGCGGCGCCGGGCAGTGCGGGCAGGCGGAAGGACGGGACCCGCCGGCCGCGCCGGTACCCGGCGGCGTCCTCACGCCCGGGGCCGCAGGAGGTGTCCACCAGACCGAGCGGTCCGCAGACCCTGGCCTCCAGCAGGTCGTCGTAGCGCTGTCCGGCCGCGTTGGCGAGCAGCAGGCCGAGCAGTCCGCAGCCGAGGTTCGAGTAGCGCACCTGGGCGCCCGGAGTCCCGCGGACCGGGGTACGGGGCAGTGCCCTGAGCAGATGGGCCGGGCCGAACGTGGCGTACGGGCTGGTGAACCAGCGCGGGGCCATCGCCGGAAGGAGTCCGACCGGCAGCCGGGGCAACCCCGAGGTGTGGGTGGCCAGGTGGAGCAGGGTGATCGGCCGCTCGTGCGGGTAGCCGGGGACGGCGTGGGCGGGCAGATAGCGGTCGATCGGGTCGTCGTAGCGAACCTCGCCGCGGGCGACCATCTCGGCCAGCAGCAGTCCGGTGAAGGTCTTGGTGACGGACCCGAGCGCGAATCTGGTGTCGGCGCGAACGGGCCGCTCACTGGAACGGTCGGACTGACCGCGGCAGGCGACGATCCGTTCGTCGCCGCGGATCACCACGACGGCGGCGCCACCGCCCGGAGCGGCGGCCCGGAACAGCGGGCGGAGCAGGCGGTCGAGTTCGGGCCCGGGCTCCGTGGCCGGGACAGTGACAACAGGTCCGGCCGGGGATCCGACAACGGCACCGACACCGGCTCCGGCAGCTCCGGCAGCGAGTCCCCCTGCGGATTCGTGCGTCAAACCGTTCACCGGTCCGCGCTCCACGGGAGCGGCCGACCGAACGGCGGGGGCGATAAGAGGGGTGGTCTGGGCATCGTCATCTCTCCACAGCGGAGCGGGAAGTCGCGCCACTCGAACGGGTGGCACTGCGATCGACGATAAGGAGGCGTTCACCCGTCTGCATGCGGCCGACTCCATTCGAGTGCCACGCCCTCACGCAGAACGGGACACCGGGCCCCAGGTCCTGAAGTATGACAATACGGATGCCCCAATCCGGTTCCGGCTAGACTGTCAAAGACGCGACAAGATCTCTCCCGGGAAATCCGGGACATCGGTCGCGTCACAGGGCGCGCCGGGAAGTCTGGTCGGCACTGCACCACAGGTGCATCCGCACACCGTTCCCCCGCCCAAGGAGATCCGCGTGGCCGACCAGCAGCCCGCCAACGAGCCGACCCGGCGCCGCCAGTTCCTCGGCCGACTGCCCCTCCCCGAGCGGACCTACATAGCCGACGCCCTGCGCACCGAAACGGTCGGTGGTGTCCTGCTGCTGATCGCCGCCGTGATCGCCCTGATCTGGGCCAACGTCTGGCCGCACGCGTACGAGAGCGTCCTCGACTACACGATCGGGCCCTCCGGACCGCTCCACCTGGACCTCAGCCTGGACGCCTGGGCCAAGGACGGCCTACTGACGATCTTCTTCTTCGTGGCCGGCATCGAACTCAAGCGCGAATTCGTCGCGGGTGAGCTGCGCAGTCCCAGTGCCGCGATGCTGCCGGTGATAGCCGCGATCTGCGGCGTCGCCCTGCCCGCGATCGTCTTCACGATCGCCAACTCCGGCAGCGGTGGCCACCCGGGCGGCTGGGCGATCCCGACCGCGACCGACATCGCCTTCGCCCTCGGGGTGCTGGCCGTGGTCGGCAGCCACCTGCCGTCCGCGCTGCGGGCCTTCCTGCTCACCCTCGCCGTGGTCGACGACCTGATCGCGATCCTGATCATCGCGGTCTTCTACAGCTCGGGCATCAAGTTCTGGGCGCTCGGGCTGGCCTTCGCCGGCCTGGTGCTGTTCTGGTTCCTGCACCGGCGCGGGGTGCACGGCTGGTACCTGTTCGTACCGCTCGCCTTCGTGATCTGGGCGCTGATGCACGAGAGCGGCGTGCACGCCACGGTCGCGGGCGTCGCGATGGGCCTGATCCTGCGCTGCCACCGGGTGGGCGACGAGAAGTACTCCCCCGGCGAGCACATCGAGCACCTGGTCCGGCCGATCTCGGCCGGACTGGCCGTCCCGGTCTTCGCCCTGTTCGCGGCCGGGGTGACGATCTCCGGACCGGCCCTCGCCGACGTGTTCACCCAGGCCACCCCGCTCGGGATCGTCCTCGGTCTGCTGGTCGGCAAGACCGTCGGGATCTTCGGCGGCACCTGGTTGGCTGCCCGCTTCACCCGCGCCGAGCTGAATCCGCAGCTCAAGTGGGCCGACATGTTCGCGGTCTCGGTCCTCGCGGGCATCGGCTTCACCGTCTCCCTGCTGATCAGCGAACTGGCCTTCCCCGACGACGCGGACCTCGCCGACCTCTCCAAGGCCGCCGTTCTGGTGGGCTCGCTGCTCTGCGCACTGGTCGCCACCGTGCTGCTGAAGCTGCGCAACCGGCACTACCGCGCGCTGTGCGAGGAGGAGGACCGCGACCTCGACGGCGACGGCATCCCGGACGTCTACCAGCAGGACGATCCGGCCTGGCAGGCCCGGGTCGCGGAGGCGGCCCGCCGGTCGGCCGACGGCGACCGGGACGGAGCCCGCCCCGGTCCGGGCTCCGGTCCCGGTTCGGGCTCCGCTCCGAAATCCACTCCGGGATCAGCGCCGGGATCAGCGCCGGAGTCCGGTCCGGGCCGCTGACGGCGCGACCCTCCGGACGGGACACGTCCCTCCGGCGGGGCCCCGGAGTGGTGTGCGACTGACCGGTAGGGGCATGATTCTGAGCTGTCGACAGTCCACAGGCGCCGCCGGCCGCTCCGATCCCTCGAAGCGGTCACCGGAGACGGCTCCCGGAACGCCCCGGGGGCAGCACCGCACGGCGGCGTCATGCCGCACAGCCGCAGAGGAGAACCGCTGATGCCCGCAGGAGCCGCAGACCCGTCCAGCAACGGCCGGGCGCCCTACGAGGGCGAGCGTTCGGTGGGGCAGCTGTTCGCGGCGGCCACCGCGGACCTGTCCGCCCTGGTCCACGACGAGATCGCGCTGGCGAAGTCGGAGCTCCGCGCGGACGTCAAGCGTGGCGTCTCCGGCGGCGTCTCGCTGGCGGTCGCCGGCGTGGTGGCCCTGGCCGCGGTACCGATGCTGAGCGCCGCGGCCGCGTACGGGATCCACGCGCTGGGCCTCTCGCTCGGCTGGTCCTTCCTGATCGTGGCCGGCGCGTACCTGCTGCTGGCAGTGCTGCTCGGGCTGCTGGCGCTGCGTTCGTTCAAGCGGATCGAGAAGCCGCACCGCACCATCGAGGGCGCCCAGAAGACCGCCGACGTGCTCAAGAACGCCCGGCCCCGCCCGGCCACCCAGGAGGAGATCGACCGGGCCCTCGGCCGCATCCCGTAACCGGAGCCACCGGACCCGCCGGTCGCCCCGGCGCCCGGACCCGGCTCACGGACCCCGACGTCCGTGAGCCCGCGCCCACGCCCCGCGCCGACGCACCGCGCCCACGCACCGGCGGCCCCGCCGCGACGGCCGGGGCGTCCGGTCCGGTCCTGCACGCTCCGAGAGCGAGTGCCGCACGCGTACCCGGCGCGCCGATGTGACACGCTCTCGGTATGCCGCTCGACCATAAGCCCGTGCCCGCGCAGCCGTCCGCCAGCTCCGGCCCCGACCGCACGGTCGGTCAGGAGACCGTCGACCACGGTCAGGACGCCGTCGAGGAGACCGCCGGCACTCCGGCGACCGGCGGGGCCGACGCCACCGCGGCGGCCGTGCCCGCGGCGCCCTGGGACATCCGGCAGGCGGGCCCGTGGACCCACCGCGACCTCGCCGCCAACGGCGCCCGGTTCCACATCGCCGAACTGGGCGAGGGCCCGTTGGTCCTCCTCGTGCACGGGTGGCCCGAGTACTGGTGGGCCTGGCGCCACCAGCTGACCGCGCTCGCCGAGGCCGGCTACCGGGCCGTCGCGCTCGACCTGCGGGGCATCGGCGGCAGCGACCGCACTCCCCGCGGCTACGACCCGGGCAACCTCGCGCTGGACATCACCGGGGTGATCCGCTCGCTCGGCGAGCGGCGGGCGCACCTGGTGGGCCACGCCTCCGGTGGCACGCTCTCCTGGGTGGCGGCGGTGATGCGGCCCTCGGTGATCCAGAGCCTCACCGTCGTCTCCGCCGCGCACCCCCGGGACCTGCGCCGAGCGTTGCTGACGGACCGCCGCCAGATCGCCGCCTTCGACCACGTGCTGGGCTTCCAGCGGCCGTGGATACCGGAACGCCGCCTGGTGGCCGAGGACGCCGCGCTGGTCGGACGCTACCTGGACGCCTGGACGGGCCCCAACCAGCTGGACCGGACGGCGGTGGCCGCGTACCGGCAGGCGATCCAGATCCCCAGCACCGCGCACTGCTCGATCGAGCCGTACCGCTGGCTGCTGCGCTCGATGGCCCGGCCGGACGGCATCCAGTTCGCCCGTCGGATGAAGAAGCCGATCACCGCGCCCACCCTGCACGTCCAGGGCGCCGCGGACCCGGTCCTGCTGTCGCACACCGCGCTGGGCGGCGGCGAGTACGTGGCGGCGCCGTACCGCTGGCGGTTGCTGCCCGGAATCGGGCACTTCCCGCACGAGGAGGCGCCGGAGCAGTTCACCGCCGAACTGCTGGACTGGATCGGCCACCACAAGGACTGAGCACCTCCGCTTCCGAGGGCGGAAGCGGAACTCAACTCCCTTGATGTTGCGCTCATATGACAAACGCATAGGCCAAGTTGACGACCCCTGGGCGGTTACTCCGGCCGGCCCAGGGGCATCCATTGCGGTATGACCTGGATGCCCGATCACGGCAACGCTCCGCGCGGCCGACGCCACAACAGCTCGCAGAGGTCCGGCCACCGCCCCGACTGGGCGGACGACCTGGGCCACGACGGCACGGACCACCGCCGGAGCACGGCGCAGCGGCAGCTCGGCATCCCGCGCATCCTCGGCCGGCGCGCCCGCTGGGTGGGGGCGCGACTTCGGCGCGAGAGCTGAGGCCCGCGCCGCGAAGCCCGACGCGACCGTCGGTGAGCCGGGCGCGACCGTCGGAAGGCCGGGCAGGGCCACGGGATCAACGGGCCCGGCCCGGCAGGACCCGGATCAACGGCCCCGGGTCAAGAGGTCCAGCGGGCCCGGATCAGTTCACCACCGTGGGTGCCAGCGCGGTGAACCAGAGCAGCACGAAGGTCGCCACCGTCATGATCGGCACCAGCACCTTGGTCTCGACGCTGTTGCCGCTGCGCTTGATCAGCACCACCTCGTAGCGCTCCTTGTGCGGCCAGAGCAGCGGCGCGCCCTTCTTCGTCAGGCAGTCGCCCAGCAGGTGCGCCAGGGTGCCCAGCGCCACCGCGTACGGCAGCCAGCCGGGAGCGTTCGGCATCCAGGTGTTCATCCCGGCGGTGCCCAGCCCGGCGAGGCCGATGATGGTGATCCACATCGTCGGGCCGTCGCCCGGCGGGTGCAGTCGCAGGGCGCGGATCGCGAGCGCCAGGAGGAAGAACGTCATTCCGAGGGTGAAGTTCCGGCCCAGGAAGGTGACGCCGGCCCAGGTGCCGCCGCCCATCAGCGCGACGAACAGCAGCGAGTGGGTGGCGTGCCGGTGCCCCCCGGAGATCCAGGCCACGAAGCGGCAGAGCACCCGGGAGACCGGGCCGAGGAAGTTGGCGATCGTCCCGTCGTGGTGGTCGAGGTCCGGCAGCAGGGCGGCGCCGGCGCACAGCACCGTGCCCATCAGGATGTCCGCCGGCTGCAGGGTGGTGTCGAGCAGCAGCGGCGGCAGGAACGGCGCCGAGGCCGCGTACAGCATCGCCCCACTGACCGCGTGCGAGTGACCCATCATCGGACGCCGCCGACCTCCGCTCGGCCCACGCCGGGACGGCGCCGGTTGAGCCGAACGGGTGAGCGCGGCCGACGCTACCAGCCGGGGTCACCGGCGCGGGGGAGATCGGCCGCACCGGTGACGGGCGGCCGCGTCAGAGCGCGCAGCCCTGGGTGTCCACCCGGGTCGTCGCGGTACTGCCCTTCTCGGCGTCCTCGCGCACCTCGGCTGCGGTCAGCACGTACCCGGTGTCCGCGCTGTCCAAGGACTTGGCGAAGACCACTCCGAAGACCTGGCCGTCCGGGGTGAGCAGCGGGCCGCCGCTGTTGCCCTGGCGGACCAGCGAGCGCACCGAGTAGACGTCCCGGACGACCTGGCCGCGATGGTAGATGTCCGGACCGTTGGCCTGGATCCGGCCGCGGATACGGGCCGGCTGGACGTTGAACGCGCCGTTCTCCGGGAAGCCGGCCACGATCGCGTTGTCGTTGGTCTTCGCCTCGCCGGCGAAGGAGAGCGGGGGGGCGTTCAGCTTGGGCACGTCCAGGATCGCGATGTCGCGCTGCCAGTCGTAACTGACCACGGTCGCGTCGTAGAGCGGGCCGACACCGCCGACCTGCACGGTGGGCTCGTCGACGCCACCGACCACGTGGGCGTTGGTCATCACCCGGTGCGGCGCGAAGACGAAACCGCTGCCCTCCAGGGTCTTGCTGCAGGAGGTCGCGGTGCCGACCACCTTGACCAGGCTCTGCTTGGCCTTGGCCACGGCCGGGCTGGCCGCCAGCGCCGGGTCAGGGGTGTCGACCTGGGTGATCGGCTCGTGCTCGAAGGGGTTGAACACCTGCGGGAAGCCGTTGCGGGCGAGCACCTTGGAGAAGTCGGAGAACCAGTTCGGCGCGTCGGAGGGCAGCGCGTCCTGAACGCCGCCCAGGATCGCCGAGGTGCGGACCTGCTTGGAGACGGTGGGCAGGGACGTCCCGGCGAGCGCCGAACCGATCAGCCAGGCGACCAGCAGCATCGAGATCACGTTGACCACCGCACCGCCGGCGGCGTCCAGCGCCTTGGCCGGGCGCCGGTCGATGTGCCCGCGCAGCTTCCAGCCGAAGTGGGTGGTGACCGCCTGGCCGATCGCCGCCAGCACGATGACCACCACGACGGCCACCACCGAGGCGGTGGTGCCGGGGCTGAGGTGGTCGAGCAGCAGGGGCAGCAGCTGGACGGCGAGCAGGCCGCCGCCGAGAAAGCCGAGGACCGACATCACGCCGACCACGAAGCCCTGCCGGTAGCCCGACACGGCGAATCCCACGGCGGCGGCGATCAGCAGCAGATCCAGGACATTCACTCCGACACCCTCCCATGACGGGCGGCGGGGCCCCACAGGCGGGCGTTCACGAGGTCCTGGCGTCGCCGCCCAGCAGCGCCCGGGAGCGGTCGCGGTCGCCCTGGACCAGTTCCAGCGCCTCGTCGGAGAGGTCGACGATCCGGGCCGGGTCCCAGGGCAGTTCCAGGCCGCTGTGGTGCAGCACCCGGTCGATCACCCCGGCGGTGAAGCCCCAGACCAGCCGGCCGCCGACGGCGAAGGCCGGCCCGAGGTGGCCGGAGGGATGACGCAGCCGGGCCCGGTTGGCCGGGTCGGTCAGCTCGGCGATGGGTACCCGGAACACCGCGCCGGTCTCGCCCGCGTCGACCGCACGGACCGGTGACTCCTCGCGCCACCAGCCGAGCACCGGGGTCACCACGAAGCGGCTGACCGGGATGTAGAGGGCGGGCAGGGCCGCGAAGACCTGCACCCCGGACGGGTCCAGTCCGGTCTCCTCCCACGCCTCGCGCAGCGCCGCCGTGATCGGACCGGGCCCGTCGGGGTCGCCGTCCTCCGGGTCCAGCGCGCCCCCGGGGAAGGACGGCTGGCCGGCGTGCGAGCGCAGGGAGCGGGCCCGTTCGATCAGCAGCAGATCCGGGCCGGAGGCGCCCTCGCCGAAGAGCATCAGGACGGCCGAGGCGCGACCGCCCTCGGCGGGCGGCAGGAAGCGACTCAGTTGCTCGGGCAGCACCCGCTCGGCGGCGTCGCGGACCGGGTCCAGCCAGGCCGGCAGGCCGTCGCGCCGGATCCGCCCGTCCGGGGCCGGCTGCCGCCCGGGCTCCCGACCGTGATCGTGCGCCGTCACTCGGCCACCGCCAGGTCCGCGACCTCGCCCCGGTGGGCCACGGCGTCGGCGCGGGCCGCCGCCTCGCCCGGGAAGTCGGCGGGCGGGCGCAGCCGCTGACCGGGGTGACCGCCCATCTCGTACTTGAGCAGCTTCTTCGCCTTCTCCGGGTCCGTCTCGCCCTCCCCGTAGGAGGGGCAGAGCGGCGCGATCGGGCAGGCCCCGCAGGCCGGCTTCTGGGAGTGGCAGATCCGCCGGCCGTGGAAGACCACCCGGTGCGAGAGCATCGTCCACTCCGACTTCGGGAAGATCTCCGCGACGACCGCCTCGACCTTGACCGGGTCGTCCTCGGCCGTCCACCCGAACCGCCGGGCCAACCGCCCGAAGTGGGTGTCCACGGTGATCCCGGGCACCCCGAACACATTGCCGAGGACCACGTTCGCGGTCTTGCGCCCGACGCCGGGGAGGGTGACCAGGTCGGCCAGCCGGCCCGGGACCTCGCCGCCGAACTCGTCCCGCAGCGCGATCGAGAGCCCGATCAGCGACTTCGCCTTGTTCCGGAAGAAGCCGGTCGGCCGGATGATCTCCTCCAACTCCTCCGGCACCGCCGCCGCCATGTCCTCCGGCGTCGGGTACTTCGCGAACAGCGCCGGCGTCGTCTGGTTCACCCGCAGGTCCGTCGTCTGCGCCGACAGCACGGTGGCCACCAGCAGCTCGAACGGGTTGTCGAAGTCCAGCTCGGGATGCGCGTACGGGTACAGCTCCGCCAGCTCCCGGTTGATCCTCCGGGCCCGGCGCACCATCGCCAGGTGGGACTCCGGCTTCCTCGGCTTCACCGCCGGCTTGGCGGTCACCTTCGTGGTCACCTTCGCCGCCGGCTTCACCGCCGGCTTGGCCGCGGCTTTCCGGACCTTGCTCTCTGCCATGCACGAAGGCTACGCCGAACAGCCCTGGCCTCGTGGGCGATCAGTGATCGGCGATCGGTGCGGGACGGCCGGAGGTTCGGGCGGGCCGGAGCACGGAGCCGGGCGGCCGCCCGGGGCCGCGATGCGGGATCCCGCCCGCCCACTCCTCCGTGCGGGGGCGTACAGGCCAGGCCTTGGAGTCCGAACGGTCGGACTCTATCGGGGCGGCGCTGGCTACACTGACCCGGTGAGTCCGAGAAGATCCGTCGCCGAAGCCCGCCGGACCCGCGGCTCGATCCTGCGCCGGGGACTGGACCTCGCCTCGGTCGAGGGCCTGGAGGGCCTGACCATCGGCCGGCTCGCCACCGACCTGTCGATGAGCAAATCCGGCGTCCTCGGCCACTTCGGCACCAAGGAGACCCTGCAGCTCGCCGTGGTCGACGAGGCGGTCGCCCTCTTCGTCCGCGAGGTGGTGCTGCGCGCGGCGGCCGTCGGCGCGGAGCCCGGACTGCCCCGTCTGCTCGTCCAGTGCGAGGCCTGGGTGTCCTACCTGGAACGTGATCTGCTGCCCGGCGGGTGTTTCTTCGCCGCCGTGACCTCCGAGTTCGACGACCGGGCGGACGGGCCGGTCCGGTCGGCGGTGGCCGCCAAGAACGCCGTCTGGCAACGCGAGCTGCGGCACCAGGCCGAGCTGGCGATCTCCGCCGGACAGCTGCCGGCGGACCCGGAGGCCGGCCAGGTGGTCTTCGAACTGACCGGGCAGATCCTGGCGCTCAACCACGCCCGGCGGCTCTACCGGGACGCGGCCGCGCCCGCCCGCACCCGGCGGGCGATGCGACGCCTGCTCGGGCTGCCCGCCGCACTCGACGGACCGCCCGAGCTGGCCGCACTGCCGGAGCCGGGCGACCACTGACGCCGCCCGGCCCCGACCACCGGCACCTCCCCTGCGCGTGCCGGTGAGCTCGTGCCGGTCAGCGCCGGTACAGCGCGTCCAGCTCCCCGAAACCCAGCGTGCCGTCCAGCTCCGTCAGGGTGCCCGCGCCGAGCAGTTCGGCGGCGGCCCGCTGGGCGGCCGTGTACGCGGCCTGGGCCAGCCCGGTGCCGACGCTGATCCGGCGCACCCCGACGGCGGCGAGCTCGGCGACCGTCGGCCCGCCCGGCCCCGCCATCGCGTTCACCGGCAGCGGGGACGCGGCACAGAGCCGGGCCAGCAGGTCGAGATCCAGCAGGCCGGGAACGAAGAGGCCGTCCGCACCGGCCTCCGCGTACGCCGTGGCACGGGCCAGCACGTCGTCGAGCCGGCCGGCGCTGGGGCCGATCCCGAACAGGAAGACGTCCGTGCGGGCGTTGACCACCAGCTCCGGCAGGCCCGCCCCGGCAGCCGCCTCCCGGGCGGCGCGCAGCCGTGCGGCCTGCTCGGCCCGTGACAGCAGCGGGCCGCCGACCGCCGTCGAGTCCTCCAGGTTGACGCCGGCCGCGCCGGCGCCGATCAGCGCCCGAACGGTGTCGGCGACATCGGCGGGCTTCGGGCCGTAGCCGCCCTCGGCGTCCACGGTGACCGGCAGGTCGACGGTGGCGGTGATCCGGCGGGCGGCCTCGACCATGTCGGTCCGGCCGAGCCGCTGGCCGTCACCGCGGCCGAGCGACCAGGAGACCCCGCCGCTGGTGGTGGCGATCGCCGCCGCTCCGACGGAGGCGATCACCGCGGCGCTGCCCGCGTCCCAGGCGTTCGGCAGGACGAGCACCCCGTCGGCCACGAGTGCCCGCAGGCGCAGCGCCCGGTCGCGGAGCCCGGGGGTGGTGGTGCCGGTGGACAGGGAGGCGGACATACGGGGTCACCGTCTTTCGAGCCGTTGGATCGTCAGGACGGAATCCTGTGGCACCGGCCTCGGCCACTCCATTGATTAAGCTGCGACCGAATCCTGGCGGGGCCGTGCCGCGTCCGCCCCGGACACCCGCCCCGGACTCCGCCCGCGGCGCACCCGGCGGGGCTGACCCGCGAACACCGCGCCGGGCCCACGACACCGCCCCGCGCGCCGCCGCCCCCGCTCCGGGCGCCGCCCCGCACACCCGCGCACGCGCCTCGCCGACCGATCCGGCGGTACGAATGGCCCCGCGCAGCACACCTCGGCGCACCCCCTCCTCATATGATCGGAGCGACATGCGCCATGCTTGGTGATGCAGAGCACTGTACGAAACTTGCGCCGACCGGCTTGATCGCCGGACGGCCGAGAAGGAGGAAGCACGTGGACGACGTTCTGCGGCGCGCCGCACTCTTCGCGGCACTCGACGACGAACAGGCCGGCGAGCTGCGCGCTTCCATGACCGAGGTCACCCTCGCCCGCGGTGAGTCGCTGTTCCACGAGGGCGACCCGGGCGACCGGCTGTACGTCGTCGCCGAGGGCAAGGTCAAGCTGCACCGCGCCTCGCCGGACGGCCGCGAGAACATGCTCGCCGTCCTCGGCCCCAGCGAGATGATCGGCGAGCTGTCGCTGTTCGACCCGGGCCCGCGCACCGCCACCGCGAGCGCGCTGACCGAGGTCAAGCTGCTGGGCCTCGGCCACGGTGACCTCCAGCCCTGGCTGCACGCCCGCCCCGAGGTCTCGATCGCCCTGCTGCGCGCCATCGCCCGCCGACTGCGCCGCACCAACGACGTGATGTCCGACCTGGTCTTCTCCGACGTGCCCGGGCGCGTCGCCAAGGCCCTGCTGGACCTCTCGCGCCGCTTCGGCGTGCAGTCCGAGGAGGGCATCCACGTCGCCCACGACCTCACCCAGGAGGAGCTGGCCCAGCTGGTCGGCGCCTCCCGCGAGACGGTCAACAAGGCGCTCGCCGACTTCGCCGGCCGCGGCTGGCTGAAGCTGGAGGCCCGTGCCGTGGTCCTGATGGACGTCGAGCGGCTCTCCCGCCGCTCGCGCTGACCCGGCCGGGAGCGCTCGCGCCGCCCGCTGACGACGAGGGCCTGTACACCGATCGGTGTACAGGCCCTCGCGCCGTTCCGGAGCGGCCGTGCCCGCTCAGATCAGTCCGTGGTCCTCCAGGTACCGGAGCTGGGCCCGGACCGACAGCTCGGCGGCCGGCCAGAGCGCGCGGTCCACGTCGGCGTAGACCCGGGCCACCACCTCGGCCGCCGTCCGGCAACCGGCCTCGACCGCCGTCTCCACCTGGGCGAGCCGCCCGGCCCGGTGCGCGAGGTAGTAGTCGACGGCGCCGAGCGCGTCCGCGAGCACCGGCCCGTGGCCGGGCAGCACCGTGCGCACCCCGTGCTCGGAGGCCATCGTGTGCAGGTGGCGCAGTGAGTCCAGGTAGTCGCCGAGCGTGCCGTCGGGGTGGGCCACCATCGTGGTGCCGCGGCCGAGCACGGTGTCGCCGGTGAGGATCGCTCCGTCCGCCGGCAGGTGGAAGGTCAGGGAGTCCGAGGTGTGCCCGGGGGTGGCTATCACCCGCAGGTCGAGTCCGCCCACCTCCAGCCGCTGCCCGTGCGTCAGGCCCTCGGCGCCGAGCCGGTACGCCGGGTCCAGGGCGCGGACCTCGGTACCGGTCAGCTCGGCGAACCGCGCGGCGCCCTCGGAATGATCGGCGTGACCGTGGGTGAGCAGGGTGAGCGCGACGCGCTTGCCCTGCTGCTCGGCGGTGTCGATCACCAGGCGCAGGTGCCCCTCGTGCAGCGGGCCCGGGTCGACGACCACCGCGAGGTCCGAGCCGGGCTCGGAGAGCAGCCAGGTGTTGGTGCCGTCCAGCGTCATCGGCGACGGGTTCGGCGCCAGCACGCACAGTGCCCTGGGGGTGGCCTCGCCGCCGATGCCGGCGGCGGGGTCACCGGGGAGGATTCCGCTCACTGGCCGCTCCCACCGAGTCGGCCGCCCTCGCAGGAACGGCCGAGCACGCGCGCGGGCAGCGTCCGGACGAGGGGGCGCAGGCCCGGCAGCGCGTCGGCGACCGCGGCCGCACAGGCGAGCGGGCGGGGGGTCAGGTCGCGGGCGGGCATCTCGCGCGCCGTCCGGCGAGCCACGTCGTTGTGGATCATCGGGCGTCGATCCTTCCTCGGGTCGGTGTTCGGGTCATCGGTCGGCCTCGGCCCCGGTGGTGGGTCCTCGGCCTCAGTGGCCTTCGGGAAAGTGTCCATCGATGGTCAGTTCTTCATACCCCGACCATCGAACCGTCATTCGATCACCCCTGACCTCGGCCGTGCCGAGGATCGGGTGCAGTGAACGGCCCGCCGCCGCGTCCAGCGCCTGCTCGGCGCCGCGCACCGGCAGCAGCTCGCGCAACACGGTCACGGTGGGCGGCAGCATCCCGAACCGGCCCTCCTCGTGACCCCGGACCGCCTCGGCCGGGGAGAGCCAGGCGACCCGGTCGGCCTCGCCGACCTCCAGCGCGGCGCGCTGGCCCGGCGGCAGGGCCGCGACGAAGAACCAGGTGTCGTACCGGCGCTCCTCGAACGCCGGGGTCACCCAGCGGGCCCAGCCGGCCAGCAGATCACTGCGGAGCAGCAGGCCGTGGGCGCGGAGGAAGTCGGCGAAGGAGAGTTCGTGGGCCTCCAGGGCGGCGCGCTCCGCGCTCCAGTCCCGGGGCTCGGCGGTACTCGTGGCGTCCGGGCCGGCCAGCAGGACGCCGGCCTCCTCGAAGGTCTCGCGGACGGCGGCGCAGACCACCGCCTGCGCGGTGCGGGCGTCCACCCCGAGCCGCTCGGCCCACTCCTGCGGGCCGGGACCGGCCCAGCCGAGCTCGGCCTCGGCGTCGCGCGGGTCCACCCCGCCCCCCGGATAGGCGTACATGCCCGCGGCGAACGCCATCGAGCTGCGCCGGCGCAGCAGATAGGCCTCCGGCCCGGTCGCCGTGTCCCTCAGCAGCACCACGGTGGCGGAGGGCCGGGGCACCGGCGGGGTCAGCTCGCCGGACTCGACCGCCCTGATCCGGGCAGGCCAGCCGGGCGGCATCGGGAGCGTCGTTGCTCGCTGGTCCATGCCCGGATGCTAAGCGCACGAGGGCGGGGTTGGACAGAGCCGACCCCGCCCTCGTGATCGGGCTCAGACCTTGACCCGCACCTGGAGTTCCACCTCGACCGGGGCGTCCAGCGGCAGGACCGTCACGCCGACCGCGCTGCGGGCGTGCACGCCGGCCTCGCCCAGCACCTGGCCCAGCAGCTCGCTGGTGCCGTTGATGACACCGGGCTGGCCGGTGAAGTCGGGGGCGGAGGCGACGAAGCCGACCACCTTCACGACCCGCTCGATCAGGTCCAGGTCGCCGATCACCGACTTCACCGCGGCCAGCGCGTTGAGCGCGCAGATCTGCGCGAGCTCCTTGGCCTCCTCCGGGGTGACCTCGGCGCCGACCTTGCCGGTGCTCGGCAGCTTGCCGCCCACCATCGGCAGCTGGCCCGAGGTGAAGACGAACTCGCCCGAGCGCAGGGCCGGCACGTAGGCGGCGACCGGTGCGGCCACCGGCGGCAGGGTCAGACCGAGTTCGGCGAGCTTGTCCTCGACCTTGCTCATGCGTTCTTCTCCCGCTTGAAGTAGGCCACCAGCTGCTCCGGGTTCGGGCCGGGCACGACCTGGACGAGCTCCCAGCCGTCCTCGCCGAAGTTGTCCAGGATCTGCTTGGTGGCGTGCACCAGCAGGGGCGCCGTCATGTATTCCCACTTGGTCATGGCCAGACTCTAGACGAGCGGCAACGACGAGCGGTGCGGCCCGCTGGCCGGCGTGTGAGGTGGCCCACAATCCGGGCATGATTCAGGCCTGGCCCCCCGGATGCTCCCGGCATCCGGCGCGGTCCCTGGTTACCCTCGCGGGAGGGCACCTGCGCGGTGGCGGCCCTCGGAACGGCCCTCGGCCCTCGGAGACGGACGGAGACGGAGCGTGGCACGCACCCCCGGCCAGGCGGCCCGGCGTGATCCCGACTGGGAGGGCGTCCGGCTGCACGTGGTCAGCGGCAAGGGCGGTACCGGGAAGACCACCCTGGCCGCGGCACTGGCGCTGGCGCTCGCGGCCGAAGGACGGCGGACGCTGCTGATAGAGGTGGAGGGCCGCCAGGGCATCGCCGAACTGTTCGGGATCGCCGCACTGCCGTACGAGGAGCGCCGGATCGCGTCCGTCACGCGCGCCCAGCTGGGACTGCCGGGCCGGGGCGGCCACGGGGGCGGCAGCGGCGAGGTGTACGCGCTGGCCATCGACACCGAGCAGGCGCTGCTGGAGTACCTCGACATGTTCTACAAGCTCGGACGGGCCGGGAAGGCACTCCAGAAGGTCGGCTTCGTCGACTTCGCCACCACCGTAGCCCCCGGCGTCCGCGACGTGCTGCTCACCGGAAAGGCCTGCGAGGCCGCCCGGCGCAAGGGCCCCGACGGGCGGCGCACGTACGACGCGGTGGTGATGGACGCGCCGCCGACCGGCCGGCTCACCCGCTTCCTGAACGTGAACTCCGAGGTCGCCGGGCTGGCCCGGTTCGGGCCGATCCACACCCAGGCACAGGCCGTGATGCGGGTGCTGAGGTCGCCGGAGACCGCGGTGCACCTGGTCACCCTGCTGGAGGAGATGCCGGTGCAGGAGACGGTCGACGGCTTCGCCGATCTGCGCGAGGCCGCCCTCCCGGTGGGCGGGGTGATGGTGAACATGGTCCGGCCGCCGTTGCTGGACGCGGCGGCGGTGGCCGCGGTGGACGGGGACCACCGCGAGGAGGTCGCGCTGGCCCTCGGCGAAGCGGGCCTCGGCGGGCGCTCCCGCAAGGCCGAGACCGTCCGGGCGGCGGTGGACCCGCTGCTCGACCCGCTGCTGGAGCAGGCCCGGGAGCACGCCGAGCGGGTGGAGCTGGAGCGCGAGCAGCGCGCCGACCTGCAGCAGCTCAAGCTCCCCACCTACGAACTTCCGCTGCTGGGCGAGGGCGTGGACCTCGGCGGGCTGTACCGGCTGGCGGGCGAGCTGAAGCGTCAGGGGGCAGCGTGACCGGGAACGGTGGGCCGGGCGAGGGTGCCGGGCGGGACACGAGCGACCGGCGGACCGCGGCGGCCGGGAGCGGCGCGGGAGCGCGGCCCGGCGCGGACGGCAAGAACGACGCGGGCGGCGGGCACGGCGCCGGCGGCAAGCACGGCACGGGCGGCAGGCGCGCCGCGGGTGACGGCTCGGGCGTTGCCACCGCGCAGGGGAGTCACCTCGACGTGGACGGTCTGATCGACGACCCGAGGACCAGGATCATCGTCTGCTGCGGTTCGGGTGGGGTCGGCAAGACCACCACCGCCGCGGCGCTCGGGCTGCGGGCGGCCGAGCGCGGCCGCAAGGTCGTCGTGCTGACCATCGACCCGGCCCGCCGGCTGGCCCAGTCGATGGGCCTGACCGAGCTGGACAACACCCCCCGCGTCGTCAAGGGCGTCTCGGGCGAGGGCGAGCTCCAGGCCATGATGCTCGACATGAAGCGGACCTTCGACGAGGTCGTGCTGGCCCACGCCGAACCCGGACGGGCCCAGGCGATCATGGAGAACCCGTTCTACCAGTCCCTGTCGGCCGGCTTCGCGGGCACCCAGGAGTACATGGCGATGGAGAAGCTCGGCCAGCTCCGCGCGGCCGAGGAGTGGGACCTCATCGTCGTCGACACCCCGCCGTCCCGCTCCGCGCTGGACTTCCTGGACGCGCCGAACCGGCTCGGGTCCTTCCTCGACGGCAAGGTGATCCGGATACTGACCGCGCCGGCCAAGGTCGGCGGGCGCAGCGCGATGAAGTTCCTCAACGTCGGGATGGGCCTGCTCACCGGCACCCTCGGCAAGATCTTCGGCGCCCAGTTGCTGACCGACCTGCAGACCTTCGTCAGCGCGATGGACTCGATGTTCGGCGGCTTCCGCGAGCGCGCCGACCGGACGTACCAGCTGCTCAAGGCGCCGGGCACGGCGTTCCTGGTGGTGGCCGCGCCGGAACGGGACGCGCTGCGCGAGGCGGCCTACTTCGTCGACCGGCTCGCCGCCGACCGGATGCCGCTCGCTGGCCTGGTGCTGAACCGGGTGCACCGGACGGGCGCTCCGCAGCTCACCGCCGAACGCGCGCTGGCGGCGGCCGAGGCCCTGGAGGAGAACGGTTCGGAGCACACCTCGCCCGAGGCCGAACAGGTCGCGGCCGGGCTGCTGCGGCTGCACGCCGAGCGGATGCAGATCATGTCGCGCGAGCGCCGCACCCGCGACCGCTTCGTCTCGGTCTACCCGGACGTGCCGATCATCGAGGTGGCCGCGCTGCCCGGTGACGTCCACGACCTGGACGGGCTGCGCGCGATCGGCGAGCGGCTCAGCGGCACCGCGTAGCGGTCCCGGACCGGGTGGCACCCACACACCGCGTAGCGGCCCCGCACCGGTCCTCCACGACGCTGCTCCCCCGTAGCGTCGCTCCCGGACCGTTGCCGTACAGCTCGTGCACCGCCGTCGCGTGGCTCTCGTCCTCCGCCGCGTGACTCCGGCAGTCCCGCACCGCGGGCCGCTCAGCCCGCCTGGGCGTAGTCCGTCAGTATCACACCGGTCGCGAGGGACTCCTCGTACTCGGTGCGGGCCGTCTCCAGCAGCCGCCGCCAGGACATCACCGTCGGCCGCCGGCGCAGCAGCGCACGCCGCTCGCGCTCCGTCATCCCGCCCCAGACCCCGAACTCCACCCGGTTGTCCAGTGCGTCCGCCAGACACTCCGTCCGAACGGGGCACCCACTGCACACCGCCTTGGCGCGGTTCTGCGCCGCCCCCTGGACGAACAATTCGTCCGGATCACTAGTGCGGCAGGCGGCCTGCGCACTCCAGTCGTCTACCCAGCCCATGCCGGCGCCGTCCTCTCCCGAATCGAGGCTCCCCCACGGCGGCAACGGCATATTCACCGTTGCCAGTTGAGGACGTTACGGAAGAACGACAGCTTGCAACAGCCCCTTCGGGCTCAATCTCGAATGACCCGATTGGACTATGGGTATCGGTCAGCTCACTCGTTGGAGTGATCGCAGGTCGCAAGCCTTGCCAAGAACCCCGGGGAAACTCTCGCCACGCGCGCCGTCACTGAGAGCGACCGAATATGGGGGTACAGCTGCCAACAGCTGCCTCAAAAACACTCCATAGAGGGGCAATTCGGGCAATCCTCATCACTCACAAGAGTGAGTGATGTTGACGCACCGAAGCTGTCGCAAGCTTGTGACAAGCCTAGGCGAACACCTGCCCCTATGTACGGGATTCGGCGACGTAGGGTTCTCCCCATGGCACCGAAGCGCCCCCAGGCACCCCAGCCCCCCGGCAACACCGGAGCTCCGAGCGGCCGACGCCGCGGATCACCGCTCGACATGGCGGGGCACGGAATCAAGTTCCTGGGTGTCAGCGTGCTCTCCGGAGTCCTGCTGGCCGGCATGGCCCTGCCCGCCGTCGGCGCGCTCGGGCTGACGGCCAAGAGCACGGCCGAGAGCTTCGACAACATCCCCGACGACTTCAAGACGCCGCCGCTCACCCAGGCCACGCAGATCTTCGACGCCAAGGGCGGGCTGATCGCCAAGGTCTACGAGCGCGACCGCACGGTGCTCACCGCCGACCAGATGTCGCCCTACATGCGCCAGGCGCAGGTGGACATCGAGGACGCGCGCTTCTACGAGCACGGCGCCGTCGACCTCAAGGGCGTGCTGCGCGCGGCCGGCAAGAACGCCGAGAGCGGCACCGCCTCCCAGGGCGCCTCGACGCTGACCCAGCAGTACGTGAAGAACGTCAACGTGGAGAAGGCCGGCGACGACCAGGCCGCTGTCCTGGAGGCCCAGCGCAAGACCCTGGGCCGCAAGATCCAGGAGCTGAAGGTCGCCATCAAGCTGGAGGAGGACCTGACCAAGGACCAGATCCTCACCAACTACCTCAACATCACCTTCTACGGCCACCAGGCCTACGGGGTCGAGGCGGCCGCCCAGCGCTACTTCAGCAAGAGCAACAAGGACCTCACCATCGCCGAGGCCGCCACCCTGGCCGGCCTGGTGCAGAACCCCTCGCAGTACGACCCGGTGCGCTACCCCGAGAACACCGTGAAGCGCCGCAACGTGGTGCTCGACAAGATGGTCGAGAACAAGCACATCACCGCGGACCAGGCGAAGGACGCGAAGGCCGCCCCGCTGGGCCTGAAGTACAAGGACCCGCAGAACGGCTGCATCACCGCCAACGCCGGCATGGGCTTCTTCTGCGACTACGTCCGGCACGTGGTCAAGCAGGACCCGGTGTTCGGCAAGAACGCCGCCGACCGGAAGAAGTTCTGGGACCAGGGCGGTCTGAACATCTACACCACCCTCGACCCGGACAAGCAGGCCGCCGCTCAGAACGCGGTGACCACCAAGGTCAAGGTCACCGACCCGGTGTCGGCCGCCGCCACCATGATGGAGCCGGGCAGCGGCAAGATCCTGGCGATGGCCCAGACCCGCCCGTACGGCCTGGACCCGAACAAGAACCAGACCGTCGTCAACCTCAACGTCGACGCGGCGATGGGCGGCGGCAACGGCTTCCAGCCCGGCTCGACCTTCAAGCCGATCATCGCCGCCGCCGCGCTGGAGTCCGGGATCTCGCCGACCCAGGCGTACCCCTCGGAGAACCGCATCGAGTGGCCGACGATGAAGACCTGCGACGGCACCTGGAAGAACACCGAGAAGGGCGACAAGCGGTACGTCCCCAACGAGAGCAAGTCCGAGGTCGGCCCGTACGAGCTGAAGCAGGCGATGGCCCTCTCGGTCAACACCTACTTCGTCCAGATGGAGGCCGACATGGGCCTCTGCCCGGTCAAGCAGATGGCCAACAAGCTCGGCATCACCACCCGGGCCAGCGGTGACAAGCTGGACGTCGTGCCGGCCATCACCCTGGGGACCCAGGAGATGTCCCCGATGACCATGGCGAACGTCTACGCGACCTTCGCCGCCCGGGGCAAGTACTGCACCCCGATCGCGATCAACAAGATCACCACGGTGGACGGCAAGGACGTCACGGTCCCGGCGTCGAGCTGCAGCCAGGCGATGTCGGAGAGCACCGCGGACGCCCTCAACACCGTCCTGCTCAACGTGACGGAGAAGGGCACCGGCGCCTCGCTCGGCCTGGAGGACGGCCGCCAGATCGCCGGCAAGACCGGTACCACCGACAAGAAGAAGGCCGCCTGGTTCAACGGCTACACGCCGCAGCTGGCCACCGCGGTCTGGATCGGCGGCCCGGCCGGCGGCGTCGAGATGAAGAACATCAAGATCGGCGACACCTACTACGGCGGCGACGGCGTCTTCGGCGCCACCGGCCCCGGTCCGATCTGGAAGATGGCGATGGACCAGGCGCTGAAGGGCTCCGGCAAGGAGACCTTCCAGACCGTCAACATCCCGGACCCGGCGCCGAAGCCCGACCCGAACGCGACCGCTCCGGCCACCCCGCCGGCCACCCCGCCGAACGGTGACGCGGCCGCGGCCGGCGGCAACCCGGGCGGGAACCCCGGGGGCAACCAGGGCGGGGCCAACAACGCCGGCGGGATGATCGGCGGCGGATTCACCCTCCCGCCGGGGATCATCGGCGGCGGGAACGGAAACGGCAACGGGAACGGCGGCCGGCACTGACCGGCCCGCCACCCGGGCACTGAGAGGGGCGCCCTCCGAGCGATCTGCTCGGAGGGCGCCCCTCTTGATGTGCGCGCGGGCACGGTCGGCCCTGTGGGCCCGGTCGCGCGCTTCGCTGTCTCGCGGGCGTCGGCCGGCGCGGGCCGTCAGCCGGCGCGGGCCGTCAGCCGGTGAGCGCCGCCTTGACCGCGGCGGCCACCCGGCCGCCCTCGGCCAGACCGTCCACCTTCGGCTTCACCAGCTTCATCACGGCGCCCATGCCCTGCGGACCGGTCGCACCGCTCTCGGCGACGGCGGCGGCCACGATCGCCGCCAGCTCCTCGTCGGAGAGCTGCTTGGGCAGGTAGCCGGCCAGCAGCTCGCCCTCGGCCCGCTCCCGCGCGGCCTGCTCCGTCCGGCCGGCGGCATCGAACGCCTCGGCCGCCTCCCGGCGCTTCTTCGCCTCGCGGGCCAGCACCTTCAGCACCTCGGCGTCCGAGAGCTCCCGCTTCTCCTTGCCGGCCACCTCCTCACTGGTGATGGCGGAGAGCGTCAGCCGGATGGTGGCCGAACGCAGCTCGGCCCGATCCCTGATGGCCGCCGTGAGGTCCTCGTGCAACTGCTCCTTGAGCGTGGTCATGGCCCAGAGTCTCCCACCTGCCACGTTCGGCTGCCCGCCATTAACACCGGAGCCCGCGCCCGTGGCCGCCGCGGCGGGCTTCCGCACCGGCGGCGTAACTTCTTACAGTGGTTACATGACCGACCAGCGGGCGACCGGCCCGGTGCCGCTCTCCCCCGGAGACGCGCGCCACCCCTTCGACCCCGGCGCGCTCTGCCTGGAACTGCTCACCACGGGCGGCCCCGGGACCCCGGCGGGGTACGAGCTGCTGCACCACCCCGAGGACCTCACCCGATGGCTCGCGCGGTCCCGGCTGGAGCTGCCCGCCGGCGTCCACGTCGACGCGGCGCAGCTGACCGCCGCGCGGACCCTGCGGGACGCGCTCCGACGCCTCGCCGCGGCCCGGGCCCACGGCGAAGCGGGCGCCGGGGCGGACTACGCCGTCCTCAACCGCGCCGCCGCCCACCCGCCGCTGGTTCCGCGGATCGACCCGAACGGGGCGGCCGCCGCCCCGTTGCCGGCCGACGGCGACCAACTCGTCTCCACCCTCGCCCGCGACGCCATCGCGCTGTTCACCGGCCCCTTCGCCCACCGGGTCCGGGAGTGCGGCGCCTCCGACTGCTCCCTGATCTTCGTCGACACCTCGCGGCCCGGCCGCCGGCGCTGGTGCTCGATGGAGCGCTGCGGCAACCGGCACAAGGTCCGCGCCCTCCGGGCCCGACGCGACCGGGCGGACGGGGCGGAGCCGGCCGGGCAGCCGGCCCCCGACGCCGGACCGCCCCTGCGGCGAGGGCATTCGGCCCATGGCGGCGTGTCCCCGCGCACCGACCGGACGTTCACCGGCTGATCCACCGTCTGAGAGCATGGAGCGATGCGACCGCTGTACTCCGTCCCCCTCGGAATCGCCGCCACCGGCGCCGCCTGCCTCGCCTACTCCGCCGGGTACGAGGTCCGTTCCTTCCGGCTCCGCCGGGTCGAGGTGCCCGTCCTGCCCAAGGGCGCCCGCCCCCTGCGGGTGCTCCAGGTATCGGACATCCACATGGTGAGCGGCCAGGGCAAGAAGCAGCGCTGGCTGCAGAGCCTCGCCGGGCTCCGCCCGGACCTGGTGGTCAACACCGGCGACAACCTCTCCGACCCGCTCGGCGTCCCCGCCACGCTCGACGCGCTCGGGCCGCTGATGGACTTCCCCGGCGTCTACGTCTTCGGGTCGAACGACTACTACGGCCCGGCCCGCAAGAACCCGGCCCGCTACCTCCAGGCGATGCGCAGCGGCGCCCACGGGATGAACAACCCGGACGGCACCGCGCGGCGCGGGATCACCGGCGCCGTGCACAACCCGTGGGAGAAGCTGCGCGACGGCTTCGACGCGGCCGGCTGGCTGGACCTCACGAACACCCGGGGCCGGCTGAACATCGGCGGCCTCGACCTCGAATTCACCGGCCTGGACGACCCGCACATCCGCCGCGACCGCTACAGCGAGGTCACCGGCGGCCCGTCCGCCGACGCCGACCTCTCGCTCGCCGTCGTGCACGCGCCCTACCTGCGCGTCCTGGACGCCTTCACCGCCGACCGCTACCCGCTGATCCTGGCCGGCCACACCCACGGCGGCCAGCTCTGCGTCCCCTTCTACGGCGCCCTGGTCACCAACTGCGACATCGACTCCAAGCGGGTCAAGGGCCTCTCCACCCACCAGGCGGGCGGCCGCCGCGCGTTCCTGCACGTCTCGGCCGGCTGCGGCACCAACCGCTACACCCCGGTCCGCTTCGCCTGCCCGCCCGAGGCCACCCTGCTCACCCTCACCCCCTCGCGCTGACCTGCGGCGGAGGCCCGCCGGGAATCGGATTTCGTCTCTCGGCAAGCGTCCGGTAGAGTTCTACTCGTTGCGAAGGAAACAGAGCGACAAACCGCAGGACCGGGGTGTGGCGCAGCTTGGTAGCGCGCTTCGTTCGGGACGAAGAGGCCGTGGGTTCAAATCCCGCCACCCCGACCCAGTAGGACCAGCTCAGGGCCGGTCTCCCGCAAGGGAGACCGGCCCTGACTGTTTCTCCCGGGGTCCTCGGGAGAAACCGGGGAGAAGGTGCTCTTCCGGGCGGTTCCTGAGGCGCCCTCAGGAAGAGCGTCCAGGAGCGAGCCGGGCGCGCCGGGCGACATCTGCCGGCGGGCGGCCGGTGACGCGAGCCACCTCCGGGTCGACCCGCCCAGGAAGTCCCCGGCGCAGCTCCGGCGCGATGTGCGGCGTGACGCGCGAGTACCGCGCCCGGACGGAGCCGTCCTCGTGCCCCGTCCGCTCGTCCTCGTGCTGCCGGAGCGCCACCCCGTGCGGCGGCCGGACGCGAAGCGGCCGGCGACGATGCGGCAGTCGCCCGCTACTACCGATCAGAAACCGTCCGGGCCCTCATCGGCGGGAGAGGCCGGAGAGGCCTTCACCCAGGTCGCCCGGTCGGCCTCGATGGTCCTGGCGGGCGCGGCAGCCTCGGCTGCCTCCCGGAAGGAGACGACCGCCTCGCCGTTCTCCCGCGCCCATGCGGTGAGCATCCTGATGGGCTCCTCCAGGGTCCGTCCGAGATCGGTCAGGCAGTACTCCACGCGCGGCGGCGCCTCGGCGTACGCGTGCCGCTCGACGAGCCCGTTGGCCTGGAGTCGGCGCAGGGTCTGGGTCAGCACCTTGCGTGAGATGCCACCGCTCAGCTCGACCAACTCGCCGTGGCGCAAAGGGCCATCGGTCAGCGCGAAGAGCGTGACCACGGACCATTTGCTGGCGATGATCTCCATGGCCAGGAGAGCGGGGCAGTCGGCGAGGAAGGAGATTCCGGGTCGCAGACTCATGCCCGAAGGTTACCTGGAGGTACCTTTCGGCCGCCTATCGTCATCGAGGTGCGCACGCCCCTCTACTCGCATCTCGCATGATTGAGGTCTCAGCCGTGTTCGTCTTCCTTGCCGTCGTCACCGTGGTCATGTCGGCGCTCCTCCTGATATCGGCCGGAGCCAAGTCTCTGCGGACGCGCCACATCACCGAGCAGATGTCCACCCTCGGAGTGCCGCAGAGCATGATGACCCTCCTGATCGGCGCCCAGGTCGCCGGCGCGGCCGGTGCGATCGTCGGCCTCTGGTGGGGACCCGTCGGAATCGCCGCCGCGATCGGCCTGACGCTCTATTTCGCCGGGGCGGTCGCGTTCCACCTGCGCGTCGGCGACCGCAAGGGCGCGTCGCCGGCAGCGGCCCTCACCCTGGCCTCCGTCGCCCTGATCGTGCTGCACGCCGCCACTCCCTGATCCACTGTCACGGCGGTGACTTGGGGGCAGGGGTCGGCGGCCGCGTCCGCAGCCGAGAGGCTGGTGGCGGCTCATGGTCATCGGCCGGCGTCGACGCGCTGATCCCTCCTCCGCCGCCCGCCGGGACTTTCGGCGGACGGTCGGTCCCGAACCGCGTGCGGGACGAAGGGCCGTGGGTCCACGTCCCGCCACCCCGGCTCAGCAGGAACGGCTCAGGGCCGGTCTCCCGCCGAGGAGACCGGCCCTGACGGGCTTCACCCGACGTTCCTCGGAGAGATCCAGGAGGAACCTGCCCGAACGTTCTCCCGGGCAGGTGGTCACCGACGTGGGCTCGGCAGTGTGCCGGTATGGCCTCGCCCGGTGGACGGCGAGCCCCCGCACTTGGTGAGGCAGGGCACAGCGGCGTCCGCGCGCCGGGCCCGGGGCGGCTCCGCCGGCGGTCAGTGGGCCGGGGCGGTGGGGTGGGGAACGACGGTGACGACGGTGGAGCAGGACGCGCTGTCGGGGCCCTGGTGGAGGGTCACGCCGATGCGGTCGCGGCCGGCCGGGTCGCGGGGCAGTCGGGCGGCCTCGACCAGGCAGGGCTCGTCGAGCTCGACGTAGCTGGTGAAGACGCACTCCATGGCGACCGCGAGGACGGGGGCCGGCGGGCAGAGGGCCTGGGCGGCCTGGCGGCAGGCGTCGAGGAGCAGGGCGCCGGGCGCGTGGTCGACGGGGTGGTCGAAGTAGACCGGGTGGGAGGTGTCGACCCGGAGCTGCCAACGGCGGGGGTGGTCGGTGGCGGAGAGGGCGATGTCCTGCGAGGTGGTGGCATCGGGTCTCGCGGTGCGTATCGAGGGACCCGGCGGCAGGGCGCGCGCCATCATCTCGGCGGCGTCGGCGCGCTCTCCGCGCAGCCGCCGGTAGATGGCCGGGGCCTGGACGGTGAAGCGGGTCTGGGCGGTGGCGAGCGGTTCGCCGGCCCGGCTGATCATGTAGGACAGCGTGAGGGCGCAGACCCGGTTGCCGCGCCGGACCACGTCCTGGCAGACCACGTCCAGCCGGACGTCGTCCCAGCCCTGGTCGGCGGGGCGGTTGACCAGGAGCAGCTCGGGGACCAGCGCGAAGCTGAAGCGGTCCCAGACGAGGTGGTGCCCGATCGGAACGTCGAAGGCGGCGTGGGAGAGCAGTGGGAAGCTCTGCCGGACCGTCTCCACCAGGAGCATCGGGTCGTACAATCCGCCGTCGGCCCGGTCGCGGGGCCAGCGGGCGGTCACCCGGTAGGCGTCGGGCCCGGTGGGCTCCCAGCCGGTCAGCAGCACTTCGTCGGCCGCGCGCTTGTGAACGAGTTCCTTGGGCACGGTGGTCGCAGCGGTGATGGTGCTGCCGGTGTCTGTGCGATACATGTGTGCACTCCCCCAGAATGGCCACTGGCGTGGTTGTTGGTGGAGCCTCCGTTGTGTACGCCGGGCCCCGCTGCAAATAACGTAGAGGTCGTTCTTTTTGTTTGTCGAGGAGTTTGGAGCCACTGTGACGCGAGCGAAGCAGGACCGAGCCGTACGCACCCGCGGGACGATCCTGCGGGCTGCCGCACAGGTCTTCGACGAGTACGGTTTCAGCGGTTCGAGCGTAAACAAGATCATCACACAGGCAGGCACCACCCAGGGCGCAATGTACTTCCACTTCCGCTCCAAGGAGGAACTGGCCAAGGCGGTGATGGACGAGCAGGCCGCCGACCTGGAACTACCGGCCGAACCGGCCGGCCTGCGCCAGCTCCTCGACCTCAACCTGTACCTGGCCGACGAGCTGCGGGACAACGTGCTGCTGCGCGCGGGCGTCACGCTCGCCGTCGAGCAGGGCCAGCTCGGCCTGCGCGACTTCCGTCCGTACGAGATGTGGGCCGAGCAGTTCTGCGCCGAGCTGGAGGAGGCCCGCAAGGCCGGTGAGCTGCTGCCCGACGTCGACTCGGCGGAGTTCTCCCAGGTCCTGGTCGGGGCGTACACCGGCACCCAGGTGATGTCCCACCTGCGCAGCAACCGCGCGGACCTGCCGGAACGGATCGCCCGGCTCTGGTGGTACCTGCTGCCCGGCATCGCCACCGCCCCGGTCGTGGAGACGCTGCGGGGCGTCCTGGCCGAGCGCGGGCACCGGGCATGACCGGGCCGACCGTCCTGCTGACCGGAGCCGGCGGCTTCATCGGCTCGGCGGTGCTCGCCGCGCTGCGCGAGCGGCCCGGGGCCGGACCGGTCCGGGCCCTCGCCCGCTCCGCGGCACCGCCCGGGACGGTCCGGGTGGCGGCGGACCTCGCCGACCCGGCGACGCTGCGCGGCGCTGCGGAGGGCGCCGACGTCCTGGTCCACCTCGCCGCCGCGGTCTCCGGCGACGAGGAGTCCTGCGCGGCGGTCAACGTGCACGGCACCCGGGCCCTGCTCGCGGAGGCCGCGCGTGCGGGCGTGGACCGGATCGTCCACCTCTCCACCACCGCCGTGTACGGCCCCGGCCCGCACCGGGGCATCGACGTGGACGCGGTGGCGCCGGCCCCCGTCTCGGCGGCCAGCCGGACCAGGCTGACCGGGGAACGGGCGGCGCTCGACGCCGGCGCGGTGGTGCTGCGCGCGCCGCTGGTGCTGGGCGCGGGGGACCGCTGGGTCGTGCCCTGCCTCGCCGAACTCACCCGCCGGGTACCGGCCCGCTGGGACGGGGGCGCCGCCCGGCTCTCGCTGGTCGCGGCGGAGGACCTGGCCCGGCTGGTCGCCGGACTGGCCGTCGGCCCGGCGCCGGCCCCGACTGGGATCCACCACGCCGGCCACCCCGAACCCGTGCGCGGCGGCGCCCTGTTGGACACCCTCGCCGAGCACGGGGTGCTCGCGCCCACCCCCGGCACGGACTGGCCCTGGGAGCGGTGCGTGGCCGAACTCCGGCGGGTGCCGGGGGTGTTCAGCGAGCGGCAGTTCGCGCTGCTGGCCCAGGACCACTGGTACCGCAGCACGGAGATCTGGCAGCTGGCGGACGTCGACCCCGGACCGGGACCACTGCACCGGCTCGCCGCGGCCGCCCCCTGGTACCGGGAGCACCTCACCCGGATCGGCGCCCCGGCCACCGAACAGAGTTCCGGGGAAGTTGCCAAAGCTGCAAGCGGATGACGGGTGAGCGGTGCGTATGCGGCCAGCTCCGCGTAGCGTCAGGACTCCGTCGGATCGGCTCGGACCGACGCAGGGGTCCCGGCCCTTCCGCCCACCCCGCTCCGTCCGCTCGAAGGAGCCACTCCCGCTCATGCGGTTCGTCAGTCCCCCGCTCCAGGCCGTGGAGCCGGTGCCGACGCTCGGCCGGCGCGCCCGAGCAGCCCTCCCCGCCGGCGGTGGGCGATGAAGCAGGAACGGGCCCAGCACACCCGACGGGCCCTGCTGCGGGCCGCCGCCGGTGAGTTCGACCAGCACGGGTACGCGGGCACCTCGCTCTCCCGGGTCAGCCGGGCGGCCGGCGTCACGATGGGCGCGCTGACCTTCCACTTCCCCACCAAGGCCAGCCTGGCGGACGCGGTGCGCGCGGACGCCGTCGCGCTCACCCGGGCGGCGGTGGGAGCCGCCGCGGGCGGTGAGGGGGGCAGGAGCGCGGGCGGGGGCACGCCCGCCCGGGACGGGCCCGGCAGCGCGGACCCCGGCTGCGGCACGGGTGAGGTGGCGCGACTGACCGACGTGCTCACCCGGCTGCTCCAGGACGAGCCCAGCGTCAGCGCCGCGGCCAGGCTGGCCTGGGAGCAGCCCGGCTCGGCCGACAACTGGTACGCCAGCTGGATCCCCGTGCTGCGCGGACACCTGGCGCGCCAGCCGTCCGGGGTGCCCCCGCAGCGGGCCGACGGGCCGGACCCCGACGCGCACGGGGCCGACGGCCCCGGCCCCCGGGAGCGGGAGGCCCGGGCGGCGGCCGCCGATGCGCAGGACCTCGAAGTCCTGGTGCACTGCCTCGTGGTGGGCTCGGAGGCGCTGCGGCGCGGCGTCGTCCCGGTGGGCGGGGAGACCGCCCCCAGCGGGGACGAGCTCCGGCAGCGGCTGCGCAGGCTCTGGCACCGCACGCTGGCCGGCCCCTCCGCCTGACACCGGGACCGGCACGGGCCGCCGTCGTCAACCCACCCGCGCCCACCCACCGCCGTCGGCCCACCGCCGTCGGCCCGTTCGAGCGCCCGGGTGCCCGCTCCCGGTACGGTCTGAGGGGTGGCGCGGCCCATCGGCGCGCGCTCGGCGATGGCAGGTACGCGCCGGGGCTTGCACAACCCGGCACACGAACTTGTCAGAATCGTGCCAGGGCTCTACCCGAAGTCCAAAACAAAGCGATCGTTCGCTATTCTTCCCGGGACGGCATCGCACGGCACCTCACGATCCCGGGGAGCTCACATGGACGCGCAACACCTGCCGCCGGCCGGCGAAGCAACGGTCTCCCGGTTCGCCGAGCAGGTCTTCGCCCACCTGCCCCGGATAGACCAACGCCGCTGGGCCCACGCCTATCTGCGCGGCCTGCTCACCGCACCGGGCCGCAAGTCACTGTCGAACATGGCCACCAGCCTCACCACCAGCCGGACGGCCGCGCTCTCGCTGCAGCAGTTCATCAACGGCAGCCCCTGGGACTGGCGGCCGGCCCGCCGCGCCCTGGCCCGGCTCACCAGCACCGGCGCTCGGCCGGTGCGCGCCTGGACCGCCACCCTGGCGGTGATCCCCAAGCGGGGCGACCAGGCGGTCGGCGTCCACCGCCGCTTCGTCCCGGAGTTCGGCCGCACCATCAAGTGCCAGGCGGCGGCCGGGATGTTCATCGCCACCGACCGGCACGCCGTACCGGTGGACTGGTCACTGCTGCTCGACGCCGACTGGACGGAGGACCAGGGCCGGCGCGCCCGCGCCCGGATCCCGGACTCCGTCACCCCGCGCCCGGCGGACCGGACGGTGCTCGACATGGTCGACCGGCTGGCCGCCCACCTCCCGGTCGCCCCGCTGGTCGCGGACCTCACCGTGGTCGACGAGTTGCCGCCGCTGATGTCCGCCCTCGCCCGCCGGGGCGTCCCGTACCTGCTGGAGGCCCGGCCCCACCAGGCCGTCCGCCCCGTCCTCCAGGCGACCACCGGGCGCTTCGGCCGGATCCAGCAGGACGCGGTGGCGGTCGAGACGCTGTTCCCGCGCCAGCGTCCGCGCACGCCCGGCGGCCCGCAGCCGACGCTGCGCTGCGTCCCCGTCCTGACGCCCGGCGCCCAGGGCGCGCCCGTCCACCGGCTCTGGGTGCAGGACGTCCGCGACGGCAGGCCCCGGCGGTACTGGCTGACCAACCTCACCGACGACGCTCCCGCCGTCCTCGCGCTGCTCGGCACCGTGACGACCACCCGGGACGCCGTGGACCGGCTCGGCGCCGACTTCGGCCTGCTGGACTTCTCCGGCCGCTCCTACCTCGGCTGGCACCACCACATGACGATGGTCTCGGCCGCCTACGCGCTCGGCCACGACCGGCCGGACCTGACCGGGATGCCCTCGCGGGAGGTCTTCCGCACCTCCGCCTGACCCGCGCCTCCACTTGAACCGCCCCGGTCCGGCCCCGCAGCGACAGCGCGGGGCCGGACCGCGGCCGGAGCGGGGCGGGCCCGCCGCGCCGGAGCGCGCTACGCCACCAGCGCCGAGGACTCCGCCTCCCGCGCCGCCGCGACCATGCCCGCCAGTGCGGCCCGGCTCGCCCCGAGGACCAGCAGCTGCCGGTCCAGCACCGCCAACCGGCGTTCGAGCACCTCCAGCACGCACGAGTCCACGGTGTCCTCGCCGCTCACACAGGGCAGCACATCGCGGATGGCGCTGGTCGAGAGCCCCGCCCCCAGCAGGGCCCGGATCCGGCGTACCACCACCGCCGCCTCGGCGCCGTAGCGGCGGTGACCGCCCTCGCGCCGGCGGCTCTCCAGCAGCCCCTGCTCCTCGTAGTACCGCAGCAGGCGCACGCTGACCCCGGTCTGCGCCGACAGCTCACCGATCCGCATGCGACCCTCCGAACGCGCGCCGACGCCTCGCACAGCTGGGGCGATTGTAACGTGACGGGGCCCGGCCGATCGGCGGATCGCACCCGGCCGGATCGGCCGGAACCGGTTCCCGGCAGTCGATCTGACGCAACGTCGGAGACTCCGGACGGCAGGCGGCGGACGCGGTCAGAACAGGCCCGGGAGGTCCGTGCGGGCGGTGATCCCGAGCTTGGGGTAGGCCTTGTAGAGGTGGTGGCCGACCGTGCGTGGGCTGAGGAAGAGCTGGGCCGCGATGTCGCGGTTGGTGAGCCCCCGCGCGGCCAGCCGGGCGATCTGCAGCTCCTGCGGAGTGAGGGCCGCCAGCGGCCCCTCGGGGGCGGCGGCGCGGGGCGGGGCGCCGGCCCCGGTGGCGGTGAGCTCGGTACGCGCGCGATCGGCCCAGGGGTGGGCGGCGAGCAGTTCGAACGTCTCCAGGGCCGCGCGCAGGTACGGGCGGGCGTCGGTACGGCGGCGTTCACGGCGCAGCCACTCGCCGTGGAGCAGCGCGGTGCGGGCCTGTTCGAAGGGGCGGTGGGTGCCGTCGTGCAGGTCCAGGGCCGCGCGGTAGGCGGACTCGGCGAGTTCGTCCGGCCCGAGCAGGGCCTGACAGCGCAGCCGCAGCGCCTCGGCCCACGGCACGGCGGCGGCATCGGCCCAGCGGGCGAAGCGCTCGTACGGAGCGTCGGCGCGTCCGGGATCGCCGAGCCGCACGACGGCCTCGACCAGGTCGGGGACGGCGCGGGTGGCGGCGACGTGGTGCCGGTAGGGGCCGGTGGTGAGCGCCTGGAGGCGCTCGGCGGCGTCGGCGGCGCGGCCCCGGCCGAGGTCGAGCAGGGCGAGCGCCCACTGCGCCCAGGGCTCGCCGGGCGCGGGCGCGGCAGTACCCGTCCCGGTCCCCGCACCCGCGCCGGGGCCGCCGCCGGTGAGGGCCGTCGCCGTCCGCGCGGTCGCGGTGAGCTCGGCGCACTCCTGGTCCGCGCCGCGCAGTGCGGCCAGGAGCCCGAGCAGGGCGCTGAGTTGGCTGACCCACTGGTGCTGTCCGGTGTCCCGGGCCAGCGCCAGCGCCTCGGTGGCGGTGACCTCGGCGTCGCGGTGCCGGCCGTGGAAGAGTTCCGCCTCGGCGAGGAAGAACTGCAGGGTCGGCAGGACCCCGACGGTCCCCTTGGACCGGGCCTCGGCGACGAGTTCGGCGGCGAGGTCGACCGTTTCGGCGTCCCGGCCGAGCACCAGCGTCACCCCGCAGAGCTGGACCAGGTCGCTCGGCGTCTCGGCGCCCGCCCGGCGGGCCGCCGCCGCGGTGTCGCGGGCGGCGGGCAGCGGCGCGGCGGGGCCGCCAAGGGCGGGCAGGACGGCGGCCGACAGGTGACGGGCGAGCGGGGTGAGCGGATCCCCCTCGGCCAGCGGGAGCGCGGCGAGCCGGTCGAGCACGGTGATCACCGGCTCCTCGCCGGCGTACCAGGCCGCGTGGAAGGCCTGCAGCAGCATCCGGGCGGCGTGCGGCGGCTCGATGTCGGTGGCGGCCGCGTCCAGCAGCAGGCGGTAGGCCGCCGGGTAGGAGCCGCGCCAGAACTGCGCGGTGGCCCGCACCTGGTCGAGCAGGGCGTGCGCGAAGACGCTGTCCGTCCGTGCCCCGGCCCGCTCGGCGAGCGCCTCGGCCTGCGCCAACTTACCCTCCTCGGTGGCCGCTTCGGCCGCCAGCACCAGCCGCCGGGTGGCGCCGTCGCGGTCGGGGGTGAGCCGGGCGGCGCGCTCGTACGCGGCGGCGGCGCCACCGTGGGCGCCCCTGGTCCCGGCGCGGACGGCGGCGCGTTCCAGGGCGTCGGCGAGGTCGGCGTCGGGCGCGGTGGCGGCGAGGGCCAGGTGCCAGGTCCGGCGGTCGCCCTCCTCCAGCGCCCCGCCGATCGCCCGATGCGCCGTCAGCCGGTGTTGCAGCGGTGCGCGGTGCAGGATCGCGGCGCGCAGCAGTGGGTGCCGGAACGCGAGCCGGCGGTCGGCGGTCAGGGTGACCAGGCCCGCCGCCTCGGCGGGGGCGAGGTGCTCGGCGGTCGCCCCGAACGCGGCGGCCGCCGCCAGCACGACGTCGAGGTCGCCGTTCTCCTCGGCGGCGGCGACCAGCAGCAGGTTCTGGGTGGCCGGGGGCAACCCGGTGACCTGGCCGTGGAAGGCGATCTGCAGACGGCTGGTGAGCGGCAGCACGCCGGGGGCGGCGGCCGACTCCCCGGTGCCCGACTCCCCGATGCCCGACTGGCCGGTGCCCGAGTGGCCGACGGCTGATCCGGCGACCGGTCCGGCGACCGAGAGGGGCAGTTCGGTGAGCGCCAGCGGGTTGCCGGCGGACTCGGCGAGCAGTCGGCGGCGGACCGCGCCGGTCAGGGCCGCGGGGGCCCGGGCGTCGAGCAGCCGGGCGGCGGCCGGCTCGGCGAGCCCGGCCAACCGGATCTCGGGCAGCCGGAGTTGGAGCAGACCGGTCGACGGCGGGCCGTCACCGGCGCCGGCGCCCGCCTCCCGGGTGGCGAGCAGCAGGGCGACGCCCTCCGCCTGGAGCCGGCGGGCGGCGAGCAGCAGCGCGTCCAGCGAGGCCCGGTCCAGCCACTGCACATCGTCCACGACGCACAACAGGGGCTGATCGGCGGCGAGTTCGGCGAGCAGGCCGAGGGTGGCGAGCCCCGCGAGCAGCCGGTCGCCGCTCGGTCCGGCGGTCGGGGTGGTCTCTGCCAGCCCGAACGCGCCCTCCAGGGAGCGCCGTTGCGGACCGGGCAGCGCGGCCAGCCGGTCCAGGCCGGGCGCGAGCAGCAGACTGAGCCCGGCGAACGGCAGTTCGGCCTCGTACTCGACGCCGGTCGCCCGGATGACCCGGAACGCGCCGCCGGCCGCCGCCACCGCGTACTCCAGCAGCGCCGTCTTGCCGATCCCGGGCTCGCCGCGCAGCACCAACACCCCGCTGCGGCCGCCCTTCGCACCGTCGAGCAGCGCGTCGATGACGGCCTGCTCCTGTTCCCGCCCGTAGAGCTCCCCCATACGCCGACCCTACTGGCGCGAGCTACCCACGGCTTCCGCGGCGCCGACCGATGCCCTACCCATCCGTGACAGATTCGCCGCCCGCGCGCCCTCCGTACCTTCATGAGCAGCGGGAACGCCCCGCCGAACCACCCAGCAGGACAAGGGAGAAGACGATGACCGGTCTTCAGCGGCTCGACCTCCAGCAGCTCGCCGAGCGCTACCTCGCCGTCTGGAACGAGGCCGACCCGGCCGCCCGGCGCGCGCTGGTCGACGAGGTGTGGGCCGAGGACGCCGGCTACACCGACCCGCTGGCCGCCGTCACCGGCCGGGACGGCGTCGACGCGCTGATCGGCGCGGCCCAGGCGCAGTTCCCCGGCCTGGAGTTCACCCTCGGCCCGGTCGACGCGCACCACGACATCGCCCGGTTCACCTGGCACCTCGGGCCGGCCGGCGGGGAGCCCCTGGTGGTCGGGTTCGACGTGCTGGTGGCCGGCCCGGACGGCCGGATCGCCTCGGTGTACGGCTTCCTGGACCGTGTCCCGGGCGCCTGAACCGCCGCCCCGGGGCGGAGGAGGGCGGGCGGACCTGCCCGCCCCTCCTGCGGCCGCCGCTCCCCGCCCCCGCCGCTCCCCGAACCACCCCGCCCCCCGCCGCTCCCGCCCCACTCCGCCGAGGAGAGCCCGAGATGAGCACCGCCCTGCACGCCCGCCCGGTCCCGGCGAAGGCCCCGGCACCCTCCGCCCGGGGTCTGCTCCCGGTCGTCCTGACCGCCACCTTCATGACCGCCCTCGACGTCTTCGTGGTCAATGTCGCCGTCCCCTCCGTCCAGGCCGATCTGGGGGCCGGCCCGGCCGCCGTGCAGTGGGTGATCGCCGGCTTCGGCCTGGCGCTGGCCGCCGGGCTGATCACCGCCGGCCGGCTGGGCGACCGGTACGGACGGCGCCGGGTGTTCGCCCTCGGCCTCGCCCTGTTCACCCTCGCCTCGGCCGGCTGCGGCCTGGCCCCGACGGCCGCCGCCCTGGTCGGCGCGCGGATCGCGCAGGGTCTGGCGGCGGCACTGATGGGCCCGCAGGTGCTGGCCATCCTGCGGACGGCGTTCAGCGGCGCCGCGCTGGCCCGGGCGTTCGCGATGTACGGGCTGACGATGGGCGTGGGGGCGGTGTTCGGCCAGCTGATCGGCGGCGCGCTGATCCGCGCGGACCTCTTCGGCCTGGACTGGCGCAGCTGCTTCCTGCTCAACCTGCCGATCGGCCTGGCCGCCCTCGCGCTCGTCCGCCGCTGCCTGCCGGAGTCCCGCGCCCCGCACCGTCCCGGTCTGGACCCGGTGGGCGTCCTGCTGGTCACCGTCGGGCTGACCGGCCTGGTGCTGCCGCTGATCCAGGGTCGTGCGGCGGGCTGGCCGCTCTGGACCTGGCTCTGTCTGGGGGGCGCGGTCGTCCTGCTCGCCGGCTTCGCCGTCCACCAGCACCGGCACCCCGGTTCGCCGCTGGTCGACACCGGGCTCTTCCGGAACGGGGCCTTCGCCGCCGGTCTGCTCGCCCAACTCGTGTTCTGGCTCGGCCAGGCTTCGTTCTTCCTGGTACTCGCCCTGCACCTGCAGCAGGGCCGTGGCCTGGACGCGCTCGGCGCCGGCCTGGTCTTCACCGCGATCGGTGTCGGCTACCTGCTCACCTCCACCGCGGCGCACCGCTTCGCCGCCCGGCTCGGGCGCCGGGTGATCGCGCTCGGCGGGCTGCTGATGGCCGCCGGGCTGGGCCTGCTCGGCCTGGCCGTCCACGCCGGCGGGACGACCGGCAGCGTCTGGTGGCTGGCCCCGGGCCTGTTCGTGGACGGACTCGGGATGGGTCTGGTGATCGCCCCGGTGACCACCGTCGTGCTGGCCTCGGTCGAGCCCCGGCTGGCCGGTTCGGCGGCGGGGCTGCTGGCCACCGTCCAGCAGGTGGCCGGGGCGCTCGGGATCGCGCTGATCGGCATCGTCCACTTCGGCGCCGGCGACCCGGCCACCGCCTTCGGGCGCAGCGTGGGCGTGCTGGCGGTACTGGAGTTGCTGCTGGTGGCTCTGGTGCGGCTGCTGCCCCGCCGGACGGTCTGAGCGCGGGTGGGGCGGGGCGGGTGGGCCGGTCACGGTCCGCCCGCCCGTTCCGTTCTCTCCCCCCGATCGGGTTGGATGGGTGGATGAGCGAGGAGAAGAGCGCCGTTCCGGCGTGGGAGCAGCGGTTCAGGGCGGCCCGGGTTTCGCTTCCGGACTGGGCGGAGGACGCCCCCGACCGGGCGCTTTACGTGTCCAACGCCACCGGTACCTACGAGGTGTACGCCTGGGACCGGGCCGGCGACACCCACCGGCAGGTCACCGACCGGCCGAACGGCACCACCGACGCCGAGCTGTCGCCCGACGGCGCGTGGGTCTGGTGGTTCGACGACAACGACGGCGACGAGTTCGGGATCTGGCGCCGCCAGCCGTTCGGGGGCCGCCCGGACGGTCCCGGGGGCCCCGACGAGGAGGCCGTGCCCGGCCTGGCCGCCTCCTACTCGGCGGGCCTGGCCCTCGGCCGGGACGGCACGGTGGTGGTCGGCCGCTCCACCGACGAGCACGGCACCACCCTGCACCTGCGTCGCCCCGGCGCGGCGGAGGCGCAGGAGATCTACCGGCACGAGGAGTACGGCGGCGTCGGCGACCTCAGCTACGACAGCGCCCTGCTGGCCGTCGACCACACCGAGCACGGCGACGCGATGCACTCGGCGATCAGGATCGTCCGGCTCTCCGACGGCGGGACCGTCGCCGAGCTGGACGAGGTCACCGGCCGCGCCGAGCCGCGCGGTGTCGCCTGCCTCGGTTTCGCGCCGGTCGACGGCGACACCCGGCTGCTGGTCGCCCACCAGCGCACCGGCCGCTGGGAGCCGATGATCTGGGACGTGGCCACCGGGGCCGAGACCGCGCTGGAGCTGCGCGACGAGCAGGGCCGCGAGCTGCCCGGCGACGTCTCCGCCCAGTGGCGTCCCGGCGCCCGCGCCCTGCTGGTCGAGCACGAGTACGAGGCACGCAGCGAGCTGTTCTCGTACGACCTCGACACCGGGGTGCTGACCCGGCTGGAGACCCCGCGCGGCACCGTCGGCGGCGCGACCGCCCGCCCGGACGGCACGGTGGAGTTCCTCTGGTCCTCCGCCGCCGAGCCGTCCGCCGTCCGCTCCACCGCCGGCACCGTGGTCCTGCGGGCGCCCGGCGCGGTGCCGCCGGGCTCGCTGCCGGTCGAGGACGTCTGGGTGGACGGCCCCGGCGGCCGGGTGCACGCGCTGGTCCAGCGCCCGGCCGGGGAGGGCCCGTTCCCGACCGTCTTCGACATCCACGGCGGGCCGACCCACCACGACAGCGACTCCTTCGCCGCCGGGCCGGCCGCCTGGCTGGACCACGGCTTCGCGGTGGTCCGGGTCAACTACCGCGGCTCCACCGGCTACGGCCAGGCCTGGACGGACGCGCTGCGCGAGCGGGTCGGGCTGATCGAGCTGGAGGACATCGCCGCCGTCCGCGCCTGGGCGGTGGAGAGCGGACTCGCCGACCCGGAGCGGCTGGTGCTCACCGGCGGCTCCTGGGGCGGCTACCTCACCCTGCTCGGCCTCGGCGTGCAGCCGGGGTCCTGGACCCTCGGCGTCGCCGCCGTCCCGGTCGCCGACTACCTGACGGCGTACGACGACGAGATGGAGGCGCTGAAGTCGCTGGACCGCACGCTGTTCGGCGGCACGCCCACGGAGGTGCCGGAACGCTGGACCGCCTCCTCCCCGCTGACCTACGTCGAGCAGGTGCGGGTCCCGGTCTACATCAGCGCCGGGGTGAACGACCCGCGCTGCCCGATCCGGCAGATCGAGAACTACGTGGAGCGGCTGGAGCGGCTGGGCACGCCGCACGAGGTCTACCGGTACGACGCCGGGCACGGCTCCCTGGTGGTGGAGGAGCGGATCAAGCAGCTGCGGCTGGAGATCGACTTCGTCCGGCGGCACCTGGGCGACGGGCAGGCGCGGACGGTCGGGGCGGACCAGGGCGACGGGGGGACCGGGTGAGACGGCTGCTGACCGTCCTGGGGGTGGGGGTGGCCGGAGCGCTCGTGCTCACCGGCTGCTCGGGTCAGGACAGCGACGACGCGGCCTGCCCGCCGCCACTGTCGCCGTCCACGCAGCCGACGCCGACGCCGACGACGGGCACCGCGAGCCCGCCGGCGGGCGCCGGCACCGCGACGGGGAGCCCGGCCGTCCGGGCGGTCTTCCGGGCCGCCGGGACGGCGGGCGCCCCGGCGCCCGGGAGTCCGGCCGGTCTCCCGGGCGCCGGGGAGTTCGGGGAGGCCGGGGGGTTCGGGGAGGCCGGTGACGGGACGGTCGTGCTCGCCCGGTCCAAGTCGTCCTCCTCCAAGGGGTCGAAGGGCTCCAAGGGCAGCCGCGGCCCGCGCCACCACACCGACACCTACGACTCGGACGACGACAGCGGGAGCGGGAACGGGAGCGGGAACGGCAGCAGCCGGTGCACCGAGCCGCCTCCGACGCCCTCCCCGTCGTCCTCGTCGTCCTCCCCGTCCGGTACGCCCCACCCGTCGCCGACAGCCGTCGCGCCGTCGACTCCGGTGGTGCCGACGGCGCCCGTGCCGCCGTCCAAGCCGGGCGTCCCGTCGGTGAAACCGACCCGCTGATCCCCCGCGGGCTTCCGCGGAACTACTCCAGGACCGGGTCCAGCCCGAGGGCCCGGTCCTGCTCGGCCTCCGCCTCGCGGCGCACCAGGCGGAACCACATGAAGACGACGAAGCCGCCGAAGACGAACCACTCCAGGGTGTACCCGAGGTTCTGGAACGCGCGCAGGGTGAGGCCGTTGCCGCCCTGCGGCTGCACGGTCGGCACCTGGGTCAGCCCGGCCGGCACGGTGTCCGCGGACACCCAGCCGTCGTACCAGCCGTCGTAGGACAGCTTGTTGACGAGCGAGGCCGTGTTGATCGTGCCGAGCTGTCCGGCCGGGAGCCCGCCGGCCACGGCGCCGCCGCTGCCGCTGCTCTCGCCGGCCTGCAACCGCCCGGCCACCGTGACCTCACCGGCCGGCGGCAGCGCCGCGGCGGACGCGCCCTCGGCGGGCGTGCCCGGTGCCCAGCCGCGGACGACGGCGACGGTACGGCCGTCGTCGGTGCGCAGCGGGGTGAGCACGTAGTAGCCCTGCTTGCCGTCCAACACCCGGTTGGGGACGAGCAGCTGGTGCTGCTGGTCGAAGGTCCCGGAGACCGTCACGGCCCGGCCGACGGTGTCGGTGGTGACCTGCGGACGGTCGGGGCCGAGCAGTTCGCCGAGCGGCGCGACCGCTCCGGCGTCGTCCATCGACCTGCTGATCTCCTGGTGCGAGGAGACCTTGTCCTCGAACCGGCCGAGCTGCCAGGTGCCGAGCCAGACGCACACCGCCACGGCCGCGACGGCCAGCGCGGTGCCGCTCAGCCAGCGCGGAGTGAGGAGGAACCGGTACACACCCCCCACGGTAACCACTCCTCACACCTCTCCCGACCACAGGGGCCCCCGCCACGCCTCCTCGGGCCGGGTACCGGGCCGGGCCGAGTGCGCCGAGTGCCGGGCCGCCCGCGCTGGCGGCCGCAGGGCGCACGACCGGACCGGGTCCCCGCCGCGGCGGGTTCAGTCGGCCGACGGGGAGCCGGACGGCACCGGGGTCGCGGGCGCGGACGGCCCCGCGACGGGCTGCGGAGCCGTCCGGTAGACGGTGCCGGAGCAGGCACCCGGCAGGACGGCGGAGGCGGCGGCCGGGCTGCCCGGAGCCGGGGTGTGCGTGAGCGTGACGGTGGCCGGCGGCGCGCTGGGCCCGGCGGTCGGCGTGGCCGAGGGGCTCGGCGCCGAGGTCGGGTCCGTCGTCGGCGTGGCGGACGCCGGGGGCGCCGCGGTCGGCGCCCCCGAGGCACCGCCCGCCGGACCGACGGCTCCCGGCGCTCCGGCCGTGGCCGCCCCACCCGGTCCGCCGGGCTGCCCCGCCAGGGCGGTGCCCGAACCGACGGCGCCCGAACCGCTCCGGTCGGTCGTCGCGCTGGGCGGGGCGCCGCTCGGGGCCCGGCAGCCGGCGTCCGGCACCCAGCCGAAGTCCACCCGGTACGCGGCCTGCGGCGCGAGCAGCAGGCCGGGGCCGTCCACGTCGGCCGGGCGCGGGGCGGGCAGCTCGGTCGCCGGATCGCCCGCCGTGTGGTCGGTCACCCGGATCCGCGCGGTGTCCGTCCCGGTGGCCCCGGTGACGGCCACGGAGCCCGGACCGCCGAGCCGGCAGGTGCGCGCCGAGACGTTGACGAGCGTGAAGTACCCGTAGATCCGCCCGTCGCCGTCGGCCGCGCCGACCTTGGCCGCCCCGTGCCCGAGGTCGCCCCGGAGGCAGAGCGGCGCGGGTGCGCCGGAGCCGCCGCCGGTGCTGGACGCGGCGGCCGGGACGGGCGCCCCTCCGCCCGTGCTGGCGCTGCCGGCCTCCGGACGGGGTGTGGCGCTCGCCGACCCGGACGGGCTGCCGCTGCCGGTGGTCCCGCTCGCGCCGGGGTGCGGCGGCCAGTTCGGGTCCACGGCCGCGCTGCCGGACGGGCTGCCCGCAGCGGTGACCGAGGGCGAGCCACCCTGCGCGCCGGGCGTGCCGGGGCCGCCGGAGAGTCCGAGGTGGTCGTTGTCGTGCAGGGTCGGCAGGGCGATCGCCACCGCCACGGCCAGGGCGGCGGCACCCGTCCAGGCACCGCGCCGGGCGGCCCGCCGCCGGGGCACCGCACGGCGGATCCGGTGCAGTCCGCCGGGGTCGGGCCGCACCTCGGCCACGGCGCGCTGCAGCAGGACCCGGACCAGTTGTTCGTCGATGTCCGGCCCGTCGGCGCCGGCGGCGTCCGGCCCGCCCGCGTTCGATCCGCCCGCGCTCGGCCAACTCGCTTTCGGTCCGCCCGCGTTCGGTCCGCCGCCACGTGCCCGGTCGTCAGCCATGCCCGGCCTCCATCTGGACCCGCAGCGCCGCGATCCCCCGCGAGCCGTACGCCTTCACCGAGCCGAGCGAGATCCCCAGCGTCTCCGCGACCTGCGCCTCCGTCATGTCCACGAAGTAACGGAGCACCAGAACCTCCCGCTGACGGCGTTGCAGACCCCGCAGCGCGGCCTTCAACTGGTCGCGCTCCAGCGCATCGTAGGCTCCTTCTTCTGCACTGGCCATGTCAGGCATCGGCTTCGGCAGCAGCCGCAGGCCGAGGATCCGCCGGCGCAGCGTGGAGCGGGACAGGTTGACCACCGTCTGCCGCAGGTAGGCCAGGGTCTTCTCCGGCTCGCGCACCCGGCGGCGGGCCGAGTGCACCCGGATGAACGCCTCCTGGACCACGTCCTCACAGGTCGAGAGGTCGTCGAGGAGCAGCGCCGCCAACCGCAACAGGGAGCGGTAGTGGGCCTGGTAGGTCTCGGTGAGCAGATCCTCGCTGGTACCGGCGCCGGAGTCCGCCGCGCCGGGTGCGACCGCCGTCATCTGGCTGTCTTCCGACCTATCCGCAGGCCGCTGGGCGCGCGGCGAGAACGTCACCGCGGCCGGTGCCGAGATGCCCGCCCCTACCCCCACCATCACGTTCGCCACGCCCGTTGGACACTCGATCCCCTGTCATGGTTGCCCCAGCCCGCGGAACATTCTCCCGTACGGGTGGTGGACCGCTCCAGGGGATTCGAGCGGATTGGGCAAGTGGGCCCCGAAGGACCGCAGAAGGCGCACGGAATCTCACGACGTCTCACCGTTCGTACCGTTCTCACGGTCCACACGGGACACCGGTGGCCACCGCGGGCGGGTCCGAACCCCCGGCCCCCGGGCCCGCCGGGCCTCTCACCGGCCGACGGTGCCTCAGACGGGCAGTTCGCCCGCCACCAGCTCGGCGATCTGCACGGCGTTGAGCGCCGCGCCCTTGCGCAGGTTGTCGCCGCAGAGGAACAGGTCCAGCGCAGTCGGATCGTCCAGTGCCCGGCGCACCCGCCCGACCCAGACCGGGTCCGTGCCGACCACGTCGTTCGGGGTGGGGAACTCCCCGGCCGCCGGGTCGTCGTAGAGCACCACGCCGGGGGCGTCCCGGAGGATCTGCTGGGCGTGCTCCTGGGTGACCTCACGCTCGAAGACCGCGTGCACGGCCAGCGCGTGGGTGCGCACCACCGGGATGCGGACGCAGGTCGCGGACACCCGCAGGGCCGGCAGGCCCAGGATCTTGCGCGACTCGTCGCGGAGCTTGAGCTCCTCGGACGACCAGCCGCCGTCCATCAGCGCGCCCGCCCACGGCACCGCGTTGAGCGCCAGCGGGGCGGCGAACGGGCCGTTGTCGGCGATCACCGCGCGCAGGTCGCCGGTCTGCTCGCCGACCTCGGTGCCGGCAACCAGCGCGACCTGCGAACGCAGCGCGTCCACACCGGCGCGGCCCTCGCCGGAGGCCGCCTGGTAGGAGGCGACCACCAGTTCGCTGAGCCCGTACTCGGCGTGCAGCGCGCCGATCGCGGCGATCATCGCCAGGGTGGAGCAGTTGGGTCCGGCCACGATGCCGCGCGGACGCATCCGGGCCGCCGCCGCGTTGACCTCGGGAACGACCAGCGGGACGTCCTCGGCCATCCGGAACGCACCGGAGTTGTCGACCACCACGACGCCCTTGGCCGCCGCGATCGGCGCCCACCGGGCGGAGACCTGGTCGGGCACGTCGAACAGCGCGACGTCGATCCCGTCGAAGGCCTCCTCGGCGAGCGGGTGCACCTCGACGGGCTCCCCGCGCACGGTCAGCTTGCGGCCGGCCGAGCGCGGGGAGGCGACGAGGCGCACCTCGCCCCAGATGTCCTGACGGAGGGAGAGCAGGCCGAGCAGCACCTCGCCGACCGCGCCGGTGGCGCCGACGACGGCGAGGTTCGGCCGCCGGGTCATCGCCCGGTGCCTCCGTAGACGACCGCCTCGTCCGACTCGCTGTCCAGGCCGAAGGCCCGGTGGACGGCGCGCACGGCCTCGTTGACGTCGTCGGCCCGGGTGACCACCGAGATCCGGATCTCCGAGGTGGAGATCAGCTCGATGTTGACGCCGGCCTCGGAGAGCGCCTCGAAGAAGGTCGCGGTGACCCCCGGGTTGGAGCGCATGCCCGCACCGACCAGGGAGATCTTGCCGATCGCGTCGTCGTAGCGCAGCGACTCGTAGCCGATGCCCTCCTTGACCCGGCCGAGCGCGTCGATGGCCTTCTGGCCCTCGGTCTTCGGCAGGGTGAAGGAGATGTCGGTCAGGCCCGTCGACGCGGCGGAGACGTTCTGCACCACCATGTCGATGTTGACCTCGGCGTCGGCGATCGCGCGGAAGATCCGCGCCGCCTCGCCCGGCTTGTCCGGCACGCCGACGACCGTGACCTTGGCCTCGGACGTGTCGTGGGCGACTCCGGAGATGATGGCCTGCTCCATCTCGCCCCCTTCGGGCTGGTTCGGGTTGTCGTTGCTGACGATGGTCCCGGGAAGGCCCGAGAAGGACGAGCGTACGTGAATCGGGATGTTGTAGCGCCGCGCGTACTCCACGCAGCGGTCGAGGAGCACCTTGGAGCCGGACGAGGCCAGCTCCAGCATGTCCTCGTACGCGATCCAGTCGATCTTGCGGGCCTTCTTCACCACGCGCGGGTCGGCGGTGAAGACACCGTCCACGTCGGTGTAGATCTCGCAGACCTCGGCCTTGAGGGCCGCCGCGAGGGCGACGGCGGTGGTGTCCGAGCCGCCGCGGCCGAGCGTGGTGATGTCCTTGCTGGACTGCGAGACGCCCTGGAAACCGGCCACGATCGCGATGTTGCCCTCGTCCAGGGCGGTGCGGATGCGGCCCGGCGTCACGTCGATGATGCGCGCCTTGTTGTGGACGGAGTCGGTGATGACACCGGCCTGGCTGCCCGTGAAGGACTGGGCCTCGTGACCCAGGGATTTGATCGCCATGGCCAGCAGGGCCATGGAGATGCGCTCTCCAGCGGTCAGCAGCATGTCGAACTCACGGCCGGCAGGGATGGGTGACACCTGCTCCGCGAGTTCGATGAGCTCGTCCGTCGTGTCGCCCATCGCGGACACCACGACGACGACCTCATGGCCGGCCTTCTTGGTGTCGACGATTCGACGGGCCACGCGCTTGATGCCCTCGGCATCCGCAACGGATGAGCCGCCGTACTTCTGCACGACAAGGCCCACGTGCGCTCCTCGACTTGTGTCGTTTCCGGGGGCGCTGGGCCCCCGCACCCCCGGGTGGCGGGGGTTGTGCGGTCCGCGCCAGTCTACCGAGCGGGGGTGCCGCGACCTGCGCTTTCCATATGATGAGACACCTGTTTCAGCAGGTGGGCGGCGGTTCGCGGCCCGCCACGGGCAGGTCTGCGGGGTATCCGGCGCGGCCCCGGAGAATCGGCGGACGAACGGACGGGGACCCCGGGGTTTTCTCTTCCGCCGAAATCCCTGAGGCGTCCGTCACAGTCCGCTCCCGCCCTCCGGGGCACCCGCGCCCGGCGGCGTCCGGCGCCGCCGACCCGGCGACCGCGCCGGCGGCCCAGGCCCGCGACCGCGCCGGCGGCCCAGGCCCGCGATCGCGCTAGCGGCCCAGGCCCAGCTCGGCCGCCATCAGGTCGCCGGCCTGCTGCTCCAGCTGCTCGTCGGTGAGCCCGTCGTCGTCGGTGTCCGCACCGTCCGGCACCGCCCCGATCGGGCTGTCCAGCCGGACGTGGGCGATCAGCGACTGCAGCGCCCGGAGCACCGCCGAGCAGGTCGTGCCCCAGTTGGAGAGGTACGAGAACTGCCACCACCAGAGCGCCTCGCTGACCCGGCCCTCGCGGTAGTGGGTGAGGCCGTGCTGGAGCTCGCTGACCACGCCGGCCAGGTCGTCCGAGATCCGGAAGGCGTTCGGCTTCTCCGGCGGCCCGTACGGGTCGAAGACCTCGTGGTAGACGTCGATCGGCGCGAGCAGCTCGGCCAGTCGCTCGCGCAGCTGCTCGCTGTCCGGCTCCGGCCCGGTGTCGGGCTCGAAGCGGTCCTCGGGGAGGACGTCCTCGATCGCGCCGAGCCGGCCGCCGGCCAACAGCAGCTGCGAGACCTCCAGGAGGAGCAGCGAGACGGCGCTGCCGGGCTCGTCACCCTTGGCGACCTCGGTGACGGCGAGCACGAAGCTCGCCACCGAGTCCGCGATCTGCACCGCGAAGTCGTCCGGCTCCGAGCCGTGCGCGTGGGTGTGCGGGGCGGGCCGGTCCTGCTGCGGGCCTGCCTGGTGGGGCGTGTGGGGCTGCTGGTTGATCGTCCGGTCAGACATCGAGCAGTCGTCTCCCTTCGAAGGCGCGACCGAGGGTGACCTCGTCCGCGTACTCCAGATCCCCGCCGACGGGCAGACCGCTCGCCAGGCGGGTCACCTTCAGGCCCATCGGCTTGCAGAGCCGGGCCAGATAGGTGGCGGTCGCCTCCCCCTCCAGGTTGGGGTCGGTGGCCAGGATCAGCTCGGTGACCGTGCCGTCCGCGAGGCGTGCCAGCAGCTCGCGGATCCGCAGATCGTCCGGGCCGACGCCCTCGATCGGGCTGATCGCGCCGCCCAGCACGTGGTACCGGCCGCGGAACTCGCGGGTGCGCTCGATCGCGACGACGTCCTTGGGCTCCTCGACCACACAGATCACCGTGAGGTCGCGGCGCTGGTCGAGACAGACCCGGCACCACTCGGCCTCCGCGACATTGCCGCAGACGGCGCAGAACCGGACCTTGTCCTTGACCTCCAGCAGCGCGTGCGCCAGCCGGCGGACGTCGGTCGGGTCGGCCTGCAGGATGTGGAAGGCGATCCGCTGCGCGCTCTTGGGCCCGACGCCGGGCAGCCTGCCCAGTTCGTCGATCAGGTCCTGAACCACGCCCTCGTACACGTCGCGCCTTCCCTCAGGGGTCTGTGGTGCACCGGTTTCCCGGAGTCCCGGTGCCATCATCCAACGAATCGGGCGCCGGGCACACCGCCCGACGCCCTACTCCCGCATAAATCACACAGGTCGGTTGTCCGAACTTCAGACCTTCATGACTTCGGACTTTCCATCCCGATCCGGAGATCCGACCAGGTCAGAACGGCAGGCCGGGGATGCCGCCGCCGCCCAGGCCCTGGGTCAGCGGACCCATCCGCTCGGCCTGCAGCTTCTGCGCCGCCTGGTTCGCGTCCCGGACGGCCGCGAGGATCAGGTCGGCCAGGGTCTCGGTGTCCTCCGGATCGACGGCGGCCGGGGCGATGGCCAGCGCCACCAGCTCACCGGCACCGGTCACGGTGGCCTCGACCAGGCCACCGCCCGCCGAACCGTTCACCTTCGTCTCGGCCAGCTCCTGCTGGGCCTGGGCGAGGTCCTGCTGCATCTTCTGCGCCTGCTTGAGCAGCTGCTGCATGTTGGGCTGGCCACCACCGGGGAACACGGCTCACTCCTTGCGTTCTGCGTCCGTCGTGCTTCGACTCGTGCGTCGGTACGTGCGTTCGTGCTGGTCCGCGTGCTCCGTGCGCGCCGCCGGCCGTGCTCGGCCCCGGGCGTCGCGTGCGTCGCCGCGTCGTCGTCGTACCGAGCCTACGTGCCACCGGAGCCGGGCGGGTGCCGGGCCACGGGCGGGCGCCGGGCCACGGGCGGGCGGGTGCCCGGAGGCGTGGGGACCCGTCCGCCGGTCGTCCGTCGGTCGTCCGTCGGTCAGTTGCCGCCGTGCCGGATCTCCTCCAGCACCGTCGCGCCCAGCTCGCGGATGATCAACTCCTGGCCGGAGAACGTCTCCTCCTTGAGCTCCGGATCGTCCTCCTCCGGGATGTCGTCCTCCAGCGCGACCGACGGCGCCGGTCGCGCGGCCGGCGCCGCCGGCTGGGCCTGCACCGGCGGGGGCACCGGCGCGGCAGGCATCACCGGGGGCGCGGCCATCGGCGCGGGCGCCGGTACGGACGCGGGCGCAACGGCCTGGACCGGAGGCGCGGACGCCGCCGGACGCGCCGGTGGCGCACCCCACCCGCCGGTGGAGACGCCGGATCCGCTGGGGCTGCTGCCGCCGGCGGTGCCGCCCCCCGTGCCGCCGGAGCCGCCGGAGGGGTCGACGATGCACTCGATCCGCCAGTCCACGCCGAGCGCGTCCGCCAGCGCCTGGCGCAGCACGTCGTCGCTGTTGCTGCTGACGAAGCTGTCCCGCGCACCCGCGTTGATGAACGAGACCTGCAGCACGCTGCCGTCGAACCCGGCCACCTGACCGTTCTGGCTGAGCAGGATCCAGGTGAAGCGGCGGCGGTTCTTCACCGCCTCCAGGATCTGCGGCCACATCTGCCGGACCTGCCCGGCGCCCTGCTGCGCGGCGCCCGACGGCTGCCCGCCACCGGGCGCGGCGGCCGGCGAAGCGGCCGGAGCCGGGGCCGGAGCGGCGACCGGGGCCGCCTGGACGGGCGCGGGCGCCTGCTGCACGGGCT